>NZ_NWQG01000084.1:0-66712 GCF_002529485.1 Mesorhizobium sanjuanii | reverse complement strand
GTGGCATCCGGTCGTCAGGGCTGGGGCGGGCGTCTGACGCCGCGCTGATACCGTCTCAGGTCAGGCTGCCTCGTTGGACCCTGACGCCGCATGAATGTTACCCGGAAAATCCCGCTTCGGCGGGGTTTTCTGCGTTTCAACACCAAAGCGGAAAACATTCAGTCTGTGGTCAACTTTTGTTCATTTGACATCGCCGAACCCGTCGGGCGTTTGCGAGGACCACAATAAGAGGAGCCCCAATGTCCGCAACCACCGACAATTCCCGCAAGAGCCTCGTCATTCCAGCCCTTGGCAGCCTGTATTCGGCCTTGCATGATGCCGGCGAGACACTGCTGCGCGTCGTGGCCGGCATCTTCCTCACCATCCACGGCTCGCAAAAGATCACCGATCCGTTCGGCGCGGCCGAGATGGTCGAGGGTCTCGGCTTTTATCCCGGCGCCTTCTGGTCGCTGCTTCTGGCCTGCACCGAATTCTTCGGCGGCATCCTCATCGCCATCGGCTTTCTGACCCGTCCGGCCGCCTTTGCCGGGCTGTTCGTGCTCCTGGTCACCGTGTGGTTCCACTGGGTCACCATGGGCCAGGGATTTTCGGGCGCCGAAAAGTCGCTGCTTTGGGCGGCGATCCTGCTGTTCTTCGTCATCCGTGGCGGCAATCGCCACTCGGTCGATGCGCGCATCGGCAAGGCGTTCTGACCCGGCTTTGTTAGACGCAATTCCCTAGGGAAAGCGCTACGCGCTTTTCCCGGGAAAACCGCTTCACACTTTTCCTGGAATTGCTCTGAACCAAGCGCATGGGCGACGACACGTCGCCCTTTGCCTTTGGCGCGAAACGGACTATGAAACGGCTTCAGCCAAGCCAATCTGGAAAGCGCGCCGGAGCCAGCCATGACCGAAATTCTGCAGACCCCAAAGCTTGTCGTCGTGTTCGGCGGCTCAGGCTTTGTCGGCCGCCATGTCGTGCGGGCTCTGGCCAAGCGCGGCTACCGCATCAGGGTACCCGTTCGCCGGCCCGATCTTGCCGGTCATCTGCAACCGCTCGGCAATGTCGGCCAGATCCAACCGGTGCAGGCCAATGTGCGGGTGCGCTGGTCGGTCGATCGTGCCGTGCAAGGCGCCGACCACGTCATCAACCTGGTCGCCATACTGCATGAGAGCGGCCGGCAGAAATTCACGTCCGTGCACGAGTTCGGCTCTCGCGCCGTCGCCGAAGCGGCGCGCGCCGTCGGCGCCAGCCTCACCCATATTTCGGCGCTGGGCGCCGATATGAATTCGCAATCGGACTATGCGCGCACCAAGGCGCTCGGCGAAAAGGCGGTGCTGGAGACGATCGCGGATGCCGTCATCTTCAGGCCGTCGATCAATTTCGGGCCGGAAGACGCCTTCTTCAACCGCTTCGCCAACATGGCGCAGCTTTCGCCGGTGCTGCCGCTGATCGGCGGCGGCCAGACCAAATTCCAGCCGGTCTATGTCGGCGACGTCGCCGAGGCGGTGGCGCGCTCGGTCGAGGGCAAGGTCAAGGGCGGCCAGATCTACGAGCTCGGCGGGCCTCAAGTGCTGACCTTCAAGGAGTGCATGGAGGAAATGCTTGCCGTAATCCAGCGCAGGCGGCTGCTGGTGCCGGTGCCGTGGTGGCTGGCGAACATGAAGGCATCGGTCCTCGGCCTTTTGCCCAATCCGCTGTTGACCAAGGACCAGGTGCTGCAACTGCGCGAGCACAACATAGTCTCCGACAAGGCCGCCAAGGAGGGCCGGACACTTGCCGGCCTCGGCATCCAGCCGCAATCGATCGGAACCATCCTGCCGAGCTATCTCTGGCGCTTCCGCGCCGCCGGCCAGTTCCAGCGCAAGTCCGCGGCTTAAACGCGCCGCGTGACCTGCATCGGCAGGCCGCCCTGCGGCTGCGTCGTCAGTTTCTGCACCGGCCAGGGCCTGGTCTCGGCGGTGGTGTCGAAACGGAACCGCGACAGCATGATGGCCAGCGCGATGATCGCCTCCTGCATGGCAAAGCTGGCGCCGATGCACACGCGTGGCCCGGCGCCGAACGGCAGGTACTGGAAGCGGTCGATCTTTTCGCGATTTCCCGGATGGAAGCGTTCCGGCATGAAGGCGTCGGGCCTGTCCCACAGCTTGCGATGGCGGTGGACAACCCACGGCATCACCAGCACGGCGGCACGCCGAGGGATATGGAGGCCGTTCCAGGTTTCGGGCTCGATCGGCTCGCGGTTGATCGACGGCGCCGGCGGATAGAGCCTCAGCGCCTCGTCGAAGGCGGCGCGGGTGAGCGGCATGGCGTCGAGCCATTTCGTCGGATCGGGCTCGCGCGCCAGCACCGCATCGATCTCGCGCTCGATTTTTTCCCGCTCCCAAGGCGCTTCGGCCAGACAATAGAGCGTCCAGCCGAGCGCGCGCGCCGTGGTCTCGTGGCCGGCGCCGATGAAAGTGATGATGTTGTCCTCGACCTCGGCGCGCGTCAGCCCGTCCGGGCCTTCGGCGCGCAGCAGAAGCGTGAGGAAATCCTGCGGCGCCGTGTCCGGATCGCGCTTCAACCGCTCTTCGCGCAGCTTGACGGTGTCGGCGACGATCTTACGGAAATAAGCCATGGTCTTGCGGCCACGGATGCGGGTCAGGCGCGGCAGCCATTCGGGCGCCCGCAACAGGTCGAGCGGATCGACCCGCCCCATCGTCTCGAACAGGCGATCTATCTGCTTGGCAAAACTACCCGGTTCGCCCGCTATCTCGCCGGAAAACAGCGTCTCGGCCAAAATATCGTAAGTGAGCAGCGTCATGTCATGGGCGATATCCGACGTGCCGCCTTCCTCGTAGCGGGTGACGAACTCCAGCGTGCGTTTCAGCATCGGCCCGGCGAAACCGAAGATATGGCGCGGCGTGAATACCGGCGCCATCGCCTTGCGCGAACGCTTCCACACCTCCCCCTCGGCGGTCAGCAGTCCGTCGCGCAGGATCGGGCGCAGGATCAGCTGGCGCACCGTCGCCATCTTGTAATTTTTCGCGTTGTCGACCAGCACGTGGCGGATGAGGCCGGGATCGTTGGCGACGACCAAGGGCCCGCCGACACCGGTCACCGATATCCAGGGTTCGTTGTAGGTGTGCTCGCCCCACAATTCGAGCGGGTTGCGGTAGACGATGCGCATCATCTCCAGCGTCGACGGCGGCGTCGTGCGCGGCGTCGGGGCTGGCGGGACGAAGGGGGCGGGCTGACTGTCCATGGCGTGCTCCGCTGGTCACATCAATGTAGTGGCTGGCAAGGCGGGCGTCCATGTGACCGAACGGCTGGCGGCCGCATCGCGGCCTGTTCGCCGAACCGGCCGGCCGGAGCCGGACCGGAGCTTGCCAAGACCGGTCGGAGATTCCCGCCGGAAATGCCTGCAAACCTTGGAAAATCCGCCTTTTGCGCCTATATCTAGGACATTAAAGCGGCGCGATTCGCAGCCATATTCTCGCGCTGGACCAGCGGCATCAATCAGACAGGTTTTCATGAGCGACCAGATCGACAACGCCAACGGCGCTGAGGCCGAATACGGCGCCGATTCCATCAAGGTTTTGAAGGGGTTGGACGCCGTCCGCAAGCGGCCCGGCATGTATATCGGCGATACCGACGACGGTTCGGGCCTGCATCACATGGTCTATGAGGTGGTGGACAACGCCATCGACGAGGCGCTGGCCGGCCATGCCGACCTCGTCACGGTGACGCTGAACCCCGACGGTTCGGTGACAGTTATCGACAATGGCCGCGGCATTCCGACCGATATCCACACCGGCGAAGGCATTTCGGCGGCCGAGGTGATTATGACGCAGCTGCATGCCGGCGGCAAATTCGACCAGAATTCCTACAAGGTGTCCGGCGGCCTGCATGGCGTCGGCGTCTCGGTGGTCAACGCGCTGTCGGCCTGGCTGCGGCTGAAGATCCGCCGCAACGGCCAGATCTTCGAGATGAGCTTTACGCATGGCAATGCCGACGCGCCGCTGAAAGTCACCGGCAGCTACGAGCAGGACAAGCGTCCAGGCACCTATGACGGGCGCAGCGGCAGCGAGATCACTTTCTTTCCGTCGGCCGAAACCTTCACCATGGTCGAGTTCGACCTCGCCACGCTGGAGCACCGTCTGCGCGAACTCGCTTTCCTGAATTCGGGCGTGCGCATCGTGCTGACCGATGCCCGCCATGCCGACATCGTGCGCCACGAGCTGCATTATGACGGCGGGCTGGAAGAGTTCGTCAAATATCTCGACCGGGTCAAGAAGCCGCTGATCGACAAACCTATTGCCATCAAGGCCGAGCGCGACGGCATCACCGTCGAGGTGGCGATGTGGTGGAACGACAGCTACCACGAGAATGTGCTGGCCTTCACCAACAACATCCCGCAGCGCGACGGCGGCACGCATCTGGCCGGCTTTCGCGGTGCGCTGACGCGCCAGATCACCGGCTATGGCGATTCCTCGGGCCTGACCAAGAAGGAAAAGGTCTCGCTGATCGGCGACGATTGCCGCGAGGGCCTGACGGCGGTGCTGTCGGTCAAGGTTCCCGATCCGAAATTCTCCTCGCAGACCAAGGACAAGCTGGTCTCGTCCGAGGTTCGCCCGGTGGTGGAAGGGCTGGTCAACGAGGCGCTCGGCACCTGGCTCGAAGAACACCCGACCGAAGGCAAGGTGGTGATCGAGAAGGTGATCCAGGCGGCGGCAGCGCGAGAGGCCGCGCGCAAGGCGCGCGACATCACCCGCAAGAGCTCGCTCGGCGTCACCTCGCTGCCCGGCAAGCTGGCCGACTGCCAGGAACGCGACCCGGCGAAGTCCGAAATCTTCATCGTCGAGGGCGATAGCGCCGGTGGCTCGGCCAAGGGCGGCCGTTCGCGGCAGAACCAGGCCATCCTCCCCCTGCGCGGCAAGATCCTCAATGTCGAGCGCGCGCGTTTCGACCGCATGCTCGGCTCCGACATGATCGGCACGCTGATCACCGCGCTCGGCACCTCGATCGGCAAGGACGAATTCAATGCCGACAAATTGCGCTACCACAAGATCATCCTGATGACCGACGCCGACGTCGACGGCGCCCATATCCGCACCTTGCTGCTCACCTTCTTCTTCCGGCAGATGCCGGAACTGATCGAGCGCGGCCACCTCTACATCGCCCAGCCGCCGCTCTACAAAGTGACGCGTGGCAAGAGTTCGCAATACATCAAGGACGAAGGCGCCTTCGAGGAGTTCCTGATCAATTCAGGGTTGGAGGAAGCCTCGCTTTCGCTTGGCTCCGGCGAGGTGCGGACCGGGCAGGATCTGCGCGCCGCCATCGACGACGCGCTGGCGGTGCGGCAGCTGATCAACGGGTTGCACACGCGCTATAACAGGGGCGTGGTCGAGCAGGCGGCGATCGCCGGCGCGCTCAACCCGGATGTGCTTGCCGATCTCGGCCGCGCCAACACCATGGCCGACCGTGTCGCCAAGCGCCTCGACATCATCGCCGAGGACACCGAGCGCGGCTGGACCGGCCGCATGTCGACTTCGAACGAAGGGGTCGGTGGCTATGTGTTCGAGCGCACGGTGCGCAGCGTCAAGGAGTTCGCGCAGCTCGATCTCGGGCTGATCAACTCGGCCGACGCCCGCCAGCTCGACCGCTATGCGCCACGCCTGACCGAAGTGTACGGGACGCCGCCGGTGTTGCGCCGCAAGGATGTCACAGAAACCATCTCGGGGCCGCTGGCGCTGCTCAACGCCGTCTTTGCCACCGGCCGCAAGGGCCTGACCATGCAGCGTTACAAGGGTCTTGGCGAAATGAATGCCGAGCAGCTCTGGGAAACCACGCTCGACCCGAACGTGCGCTCGCTGCTGCAGGTCAAGGTCAATGACGCGACGGACGCGGACAGTCTGTTCTCGCGGCTGATGGGCGACGAAGTCGAACCCAGGCGCGAATTCATCCAGGACAACGCGCTGTCGGTGGCCAATCTGGATATCTGAGCTATCCGTCTGCCGACGATTGCTCTCCCTCGCGCTGACTGACGGCCAGGCAGCGCGTTTCTGCTATTGCTGCTGCAGACCAGTGATCATGGCGATCATTTCGTTCTTGTCGGTCTTGGCGGTCTCGCGCACGCCGATCTGCTTGCCGCGTCTCAGAACACAGATGCGGTCGGAGAGTTTGAACACCTGATCGAGACTATGGCTGATGATGAGCACACCGACATTGCGCAGCTTCAGGGACTGAACGATCGCCTCTACCCTGGCCGTTTCGGCGACGCCGAGCGCCGCTGTCGGTTCGTCAAGCAGGATCAGCTTGCTCGCCCAATGCGTGGCCCGGGCGATCGCAACGCCCTGGCGCTGACCGCCCGAGAGGTCGCGGATCGTAGCGTGGGCGGAAGGAATGCGCACATCCAGCTCCTTCACCAGCTTTTCCGTCTCCTCGATCATACGGCGGCGATCGAGCAGCCCGAACCGGTTCAGCGGCTCGCGACCGAGGAACATGTTCATATAGACCGTCTGCTGGTCGGCAAGCGCAAGGTCCTGATAAACGACCTCGATGCCGTGGGCACGTCCCATGGTGGCGTTCGACATCGTCACCGGCTTGCCTTCGATGACGATCGTACCGGACGAGGGTGGGTGAACGCCCGAGACGATCTTGACCAGCGTCGACTTGCCGGCGCCATTGTCGCCGACCAAAGCGACGATCTCGCCCGGAAAAACCTCGAGCGAGAAATTCTCGATCGCGGTGATGCCGCCGAATGTCTTGCGGATGTCCTGCAGTTGCAGAACGGGGGCGGACGCGCTCATCGTTCTCCTCCTAAACCGGCCAGGCGTAAGGTTCGCCGAAGCCGTTCTCGATCGTTTCCACGGTAGGCTTGCCCTTCGAAATGCCGGAGACGCCGACGATATGGGCGCGGGTGACGAAGGCCTGGCCGCGAAAACCGAATACGGCGCTGTCGCCGGGCTTCGGCGCATTCGCGCCGGCGGCGTCGATCATGGCGTAATAGTCGATCGCCGAAGGCGGCGGCACCTCGACGCTGCGCAGTGCTGAGGCCGCCGTCGTCGGCTCAGCCGAAACGATTGCCTTCACGTCGTAATCGGGGAAGATCGGGTCGATGTAGAAGCCGCCGCCCAGGCAATATGCCTTGCCACCCGAGAGATGGGAGACCTCGGTGAGGTACAGCACCGCCGGCAGTTCCGGAAGGTCCTCCATGACATGCAGCGCGGTGGTGCCGTGCAGCCCATTGCCGGGTTCGCATTGCGTGGCCCCGGCCTCGGCGAGCGCCGCCAGCATGACGCTGGAGGTCGTGCCCGGCGCGTTGATCTCGATCCTGCGACGACCCACCTTGGCCAGTGCCTCGGCAGCCTTTGCCAGCGTCGCCAGATTGGGAGTAGGCAGCACCTTTCGTGAGGCATGATCGAAGAGCAAGGCCGGAAAGGTCGTGATCCCTGCGAAGCGCCCGCCCGAAACAGCATCCAGCCGGTCGGCGACGGCGGCTATGTCGGCGGCATCGAAGCCGCCTTCATGGCCGCGATAGAAGATGTCGCCCTCTGCCGCGATGCGGGCCAGCAGATCCTGCACGTAGCCGGCAGCCTTGGCGCCTGCAGCCGCTTCCTCCGCCTTGGTGTCGTTGAAGACAGTCCAGTAGTCCGGCTTGAAGGTCTTTGCCGCGGCATTCGCCTCGAATTTGGCGATTTGCTGGAGATGGCCGAGATGGCCAAGCGTCATGCCTGCCTTGTACGTGGCGCGCGCGCAGGCCATGTCGACGGCAACCGCCCGGTCGATGCCGCCGCGCATCACCGCGTGGCAGAACGAGCTCGAACGTCCGACCTGTTTGGTCATGGCGAAGATCTTGAGGCCGTGGCGGTCGGCCTCGTGCTTGAGGGTTCTCGCATTGGCCTCGACTGTGTCGAGGTCGAGCACATACGCATTGGCCGGCAGCTTGCCTTGCTGGTGCAGCCCGATCGCGGCCTCGATGAAGGCTGGGTTGCGGCGGCGCAAAACGTCGAGAAACATGGGCGCTTTCCTTCAGCGAGATTTTTCGCGCAGCGACACGGCGACCGCGGCCAGGATGATGAGGCCACGCACGATCATCTGGTCGGACACCGACAGGCCCATCAGGATCAGGCCGTTGTTCAGCATGCCCATCATCAGCGAGCCGACCAGCGCGCCAACGATCGAGCCCTTGCCGCCATTGAGCAGCGTGCCGCCGACGATCACGGCGGCGATCACCGTCATGAGATCGGTTTCGCCGAGCGTGTATTTCGCCGCCTGCAGGCGGCCGGCATAGAGCAGGCCGGCGAGGCCGGCGAGGCCACCGCTGATGGTCAGCACGGCGAGCCTGATCCTCGGCACGCTGATGCCGGACACGCTCGCGGCGCGGGCGTTGTCGCCGGTTGCCAGCACATGCGCGCCAAAGCGGGTTTCGCGGAACACCAGGTGGCCGATGGCGACAGCAATCACCGTCCACCAGATCAGCGACGGGACACCGAGCAGCGAGCCGGAGCCGAAAAAGCCGGTGAAGGCTTCGTTGGTCACCGAAATTGAACGCAAGTCGGTCATCGAGCGGGAGACACCGGCGAACAGGCCTAGCGTGGCCAAGGTCACCAGGAAGGACGGCAGCCTGACATAGGCGACCAATATACCGTTGATGGCGCCAATGAGCAGGCCGGCGCCGAGGCCGGCGGCAATTCCCGCCGTCATGCCGTAAGCGCTGATGGTGACCGCGGCGGCAAGTGCGGCCACCGCCACGATCGAGCCGATCGAAAGGTCGATCTCACCGGCCGACATGACGAAGACCAATCCGATGGCCATGATGGTCACGGGTGTCGTCTGCAGCACGATATTCGACAGGTTGCGAACGGTGAGGAAGCCGCTGTCCCTAAGCACGATGGCGAAGAAGAGAAAGATCGCCAGAAAGCCGAGATAGACTACATATTGCTGCAGATTGAAGCGGCTGGCGAAGCTGCCACCGGCGCTGATGTTGACGTTGGACATGATCATCCTCCGATGGTGGGCGCTTCGCCTTGCCCCGAACCTATTTCAGGGCTTCCGTGATAGGCTCGGGCACGTCCTTGTTGAGCGATTTCTTCCAGCCTTCCTTCACTGTGTCCTTGGTCACGGCGATGGAATCGACGGCATAGAACGGTTCGGCCTTCAGGCCGACGAGCGAGCCGGCCGAAGCGCGGGCCAGAGTCACGCCGATGGAGTAGGCCTCGTCGGCCACCAGCGCGGCGATGTTGCCGCCCTTGGCCATGTCGAGCGCGGCGGGTTCGTTGAGGTCGAGCGTGACGATCTTTGTGTGGCTGTTGCCGGCGGCGCGCAACGCCGATAGCACGCTCAATGCCGGTTCGGCCCAGGTGACGTAGATGCCGTCGAGGTCGGGGTGCTGGGTGATCATCGCCTGGGCGATGTCCTCGCTGCGCGCCGGGTCGGCCATGCCGGCCTCGGCGGTGATCTTCATGTCCGGATAATCCTGCTCGATGGTCTTCTTGAAGGCCCCGTCGCGCTGATTGGTGACGTAGAAGTCGGCATCATGGAAGATGTAGCCGACCTTGCCCTTCTTGCCGAGCGCCTCGGCCATGGCGATACCGGCCTTGTTGCCCATCTGGAACAGGTCGTCGGAGACGATGGTGACGTAATCCTGGCCCTGCTTGTAGCCGGCCGGGCTGTTGTCGACGAAACCCAGCTTTACGCCGGCCTGGCGGGCCGGATCGTAGACGGAAGCCGCGGTTGCCGGGTCGACCGGCAGCGACAGGATGATCGATGGCTTCTTGGCCATCACCGTCTCGACATCCGACTTCTGGCGGGAAGCGTCGAAACCGGCATCGGTCTGCGCCACCACCTCGATGCACAGCCGCTTGAACTCATCGCGCGCGCCGCTGTTGACGGCGTTGGTGTACTCGCTCATCTCGTGCCAGACGAGCGCCGCCGTGAACTTGCCGTCCTTGATCTGCTGTTCCTCGGCCGCGGTGAGCGTCAGCGTGCTCGCCGGCACCGGCTTTTCGCCATTCGGTCCGGTGGTGACGCCTTCGGCGGCGAAGGCGTGGACAGCAAACAGGCTCGCCAATGCGGTCATGATGCCCAAAGTCTTGCGCATGTCATTTCCCCTTTTGCTATGGTTGAGAAGGCTCCGGCGCGGCCCGCCGCGCCGGAGCGGGGGTCCTACTTCGCCGCGTCGAGCACCGACTGCGGCGCGTCACGGTTGAGCGAATCCTTCCAGCCTTGGGCGACATTTTCCTTGGTCACGGTGAGGGCCGGGGCGACGACGAAAGCCGGCGTCTCTTGGCCGAGCAGCGACTTCATGCCGGCGGCGGCCATGGCGCGGCCGAGCTCATAGGCCTTGTCGGCAACGAGAGCGGCGACATTGCCGCCCTTGACCATGTCGAGCCCCACCGGTTCCGCGAGATCGAGCGTGACGATCTTGGTCTTGGTGTTGCCGGAGCCGCGCAGCGCCGAAAGCACGCCGTCCGCGGGCTCGGCCCAGGTCACGTAGATACCGTCGAGGTCTGGATGCTGCAGCAGCATGGCGTTCGCCAGTTCCTCGGCCCGGGCCGGATCGGAGATGCCTTGCTCGGCGACGATCTTGATGTCGGGATAGTCCTTCTCGATGGTGGTCTTGAAGGCCTGGTCGCGCTGGTTGGTGACGTAGTATGTGGCGTCGTGGAAGATGTAGCCCACCTTCCCCTTGCCGCCGATCGCCTTGGCCATCGCGTCGGCGGCCTGCTTGCCCATCTGGAAGAGGTCGTCGGTGACGATGGAGGCGTAGTCGGTGCCTTGCTTGTAGTCCTTGGGCAGGTTGGACAGGAACACCAGCTTGGTCCCATCCTTGACCGCCTGGCGGAAAGCCTCGGCCGACGTGACCGGATCGAGCGGCAGCGACAGGATGACGTTCGGCTTGGCGGCCAGTGCCGTCTCGATGTCGCTGCGCTGGCGAGCGGCATCGAACTGGGCGTCGGTCTTGACCACGATGGCGATGCCGGCGCGGGCGAATTCATCGGTGGCGCCGGCGGTCACAGCGTTGGTGAAGTCGGACGATGTGTGCCACAGGAGTGCCGCCTTGTAACCCTTGTCCTTCAGCGCCGCGATATCGGCATCGGTCAGCGCCACGCTGGAGCTCGGCGTGGCGGCTTCGCCCTGCGGGCCGACCGTCTGGGCCGAAGCCGCGCTGGCGGCGATCATCAGGCCGCCGGCGAGCGTGGCGGCAAGTATTTTCTTTATCAGCATCTCAGTTCTCCCATTTCTGCTTCGTTGATCATTCAGTCGGCCGCGCCGCAGTAACGGGCCATGAAAGCGGCGAAGCCGACGATGCCTGCGAGGTATTCCTCGACATCGACGTGCTCTTCGAAAGTGTGGCAGTTTCTGATATCGCCGGGCGCGCAATAGACCGCCGGAATGCCCAGCCGATTGACGAAGAACGGCGATTCCGACCAGAAAGGCGCACCCTCGATGCCGCCGCGTCCCGTCATCGCCTCGGCCATTGCATTGGACAGCAAGCCGACCCCGGTCGTGGTTTCGTCGATTTCGGCCGCGGTGCCGCCGAGTGGATGGTCGCGACCGGCCGGATAAGCGAACTCGATCCTGATTTCCGGATCGGCGACAGCGCCGCGTACGGCGGCTTCGATTTCGGCGGCCGCCGTATCGAGCGATTCGCCCGGCAGCAGCTTGCGGATAAGCGACAGCGTGCAGCGTTCGGGCACGGCTATATAGCCGCCACCGGTGAGGCCTGTGATGAGCAGGAAACCACGCCCGACAAGCTTGTGCTCGGAGCGGGCGGCCACCTCATCCGAATGCTTCCACAATGCCGTCATGGCGGCGTGCGCGGCGCGCAAGGCATCCTTGCCAAGTTCCGGCACGCCGAAATAGGCAGATTTGCCAGTGATGGTGATGTCGGTGATGAAGAAGCCGATCTGCGCCGCATAGACGGCAAGGCGGGTCGGCTCGACATAGACGGCAAAATCAGGCGCGGCGACCTCGCCGGCCTCGATGTGGCCAACGAAATGCTTGATGCCGGCGGAGAGGCCCGTTCCGGGCTGACCGCTCTCTTCATCGCCGACGAAGGCGAATGCCACATCGCCCTTGAGGCGGATGCCGGCCTTGTCGAGAAGCGAGAGTGCTGCAAGCGAGGCAGTGATGCCGGCTTTCAGATCGCCAGAACCGCGGCCCCAGACAGCGTCGTCGATGATCGGTGCGGCGAACGGATCCTCGCGTTCGGTGCCCTGCCAATGTTCGCGCCAGCCGTCGACATGGACGGTGTCGGTGTGGCCGATGAACAGCAGGCGCTTGCCCCCGCCTGCTCCCTTGCGCTCGCCCCATATGTTCGGCCGGCCGGGAAGGAACTCGCTCCTGCTGACGCTGCTCAGGCCAAGTTCACGCATCCTGGCTTCGAGGAAGTCGACGAAATTCACCTCGTTGCCGGTGATGCTCTGGCGGCCGATGGCGCCGCGGAAAAGTGTCAGCGCCTGGTCACGGTCGAGGGCGGCCTGCAGGCGGGCAACGACGTTGTCGATCATAGCACAGCCTGCTTCAAGGCAGCCGCCTGGGTCGGCGGCAGTGAAATGCGGCCATCCGGGGCGTCGACGCCGAACAGGGTGTTGTGCAGTTGGCCAAGACCGATCGCCGCGGCGCCAATGAGCGCCGCCCGCGAGCCAAGCTCGCTCGCCTCCACGGTGACCAGGTAGGGAAAGCACCGCGGAAGCAGAGCCTTTACCCGCGACAGTATCTCCGGCCGCAGGCCGATCGATCCGCCCAGAATGATCTTTTCCGGATTCGCAATCGCCGCGATGGCGGCAACGCCCTGTGCCAGATAGCGGGCCGTTTCATCGAGCACGGCATCGGCATCCTTGTCGCCCAGCGCCGCATTTTCGAAGATCGCCGGCACGGCAACTTGCTTGCCCGACAGGGACTGGTAGCGCTCGGTCATCGCATGCGTTGCCACTGTCCGCTCGAACGCACCGGTGCGCAGTGATTCCTCCGCGAAAGGATCCGCGCCGATCGGCATGAAGCCGATCTCGCCCGCGGCATGAGTGGCGCCCCGTACCAGATGGCCGCCCAGGATCAGCCCGCT
This sequence comes from Mesorhizobium sanjuanii, assembly GCF_002529485.1. Lineage (NCBI taxonomy): Bacteria > Pseudomonadati > Pseudomonadota > Alphaproteobacteria > Hyphomicrobiales > Phyllobacteriaceae > Mesorhizobium > Mesorhizobium sanjuanii. The sequence goes on along the minus strand of NZ_NWQG01000084.1, from coordinate 53,679 downwards.
GCCGACGCCGGTGCCGAGCGCGACATAGGCCAGATTGTCGATGCCCTGACCCTGTCCGAGCCAATTCTCCCCGAGTACCGCCAGATTCACGTCGTTCTCGACCATCACGGCAACGCCCAATGCCTTCTCGAACGCATCAAGCACGTTCATCGTGTCGAAGTCCGCGATGTTCGGCGCAAGCAGAATGCGACCGGTCGACGGGTCCGGAGCGCCAGGTACTCCGACGACCGCAAGGCGTATTTTCTTGCGCGGAACGCGCTGCCTGGCTGCGGCCTGGAAAACAAGCGTGGTGATCTGATCGACCACGAACTGGCCGCCACGAGGATCAGTCGGTGTCGCGGCTTCCGCGAATATCTGGCAGGCAAGATCGGTCAGCGCGACGCGCACCTTGGTCCCGCCGAGATCGACCGCGACGATATAGGCGGCGTCGTGGACCAACTCATAAGTGACCGCGGTGCGACCGACATGGCCGCTGGTGCGCCCGGTTTCCTGGACCCAGCCCTCCTGCTCCAACCCCCGCACGATTTCCGAGATCGTCTGCTTCGACAGGCCGGTCTGCTTGGAGATGGAGGCACGCGAGATCGGCCCGCCTTGAACGATCGCCTCCATGACGGAGCGCTGCGAGAATTGGCGGGAGATGTGCGGCAGGTCACTCACGTCGAACCTCAATTAATTCGTTCTGTGACCGAACTTATTATTCGAAATCGGGCTTGTCAATGATATTGTCGCGGCGTGCCGAGGGCGATGGAAGTCGAGTCCAGGCGGGAGTTCATACAGGACAACCCGCTGTCGGGGGCCAGTCTGGATATTTGAGCCTGCCTGGTTTGAGACATTGCCGCGCTCCGGCGCGTCAACGCTTTCGAACCACAGCAAAATCATTTGAAGACCGGTCGGAACAGAAGGCCTTCCGGGACATTGTGACACTATCGATCACAATGTCTCACAGGAGGACTTCATGGGACGCGGCATTTTGCTCTGGTTGCTTGGAATTCCGATTCCGATCATCATTCTCATCATGCTTTTCGTGCGATAGGAGGCGTCGATGCAGGCAACCCTATCGGCTGTCGACGTTTCCGCACCGACGGAATCCTCTTCACCCGCCGTCAGTTGGGGTCCAATCATCGCCGGTGCTTTCGCAGCCTCGACGCTGACCTTCATCCTGATGCTGCTTGGTTCCGGACTCGGGCTGAGCATGGTTTCGCCCTGGTCAGGCTCGGGCGCTTCAGTCACCACCTTCGCGGTTTCCACCGCGGTCTGGCTGATCGTGGTGCAGTGGTTGTCATCGGGCGTCGGCGGCTATCTTGCCGGCCGCTTGCGCACCAAATGGGTGGGCATCCACATCGATGAAGTCTATTTCCGCGACACGGCCCATGGTTTCCTTGCCTGGGCGCTTGCCACGCTGATCGTGGTCGGCGTGCTCGGCTCGGCGCTTTCCGCAGCGCTCGGCACCGGCGTACAGGCGGCTTCGACTGTCGCGTCAGGCGCTGCCATGGGTGCGTCCGCGGCTGCTTCAGCCAATGCCAGTGGGGCATCAGCCGACAATGCTACTTCCTATCTCGTGGATTCGCTGTTCCGCCCGGCCGATGCGAGCAGGCTCGCGTCCCCCAACCCGGACAGCGATGCAGCAGCACAGGCTTCGCGCATCCTGATCGCAAGTGCCGCGGCAGGCGAAATCTCGGCCGACGACAAGACCTATCTGTCGCAGCTGGTAGCGGCGCGCACTGGCCTGTCGGAAACCGATGCCCAGGCGCGTGTCGATGCGCTGGTCGCCAAGGTGGAGGATGCCAAGGTCAAGGCGCAGCAGGCCGCTGACACGGCAAGAAAGGCCAGCGCCACCTTTGCGCTGCTTGGTGCACTGTCGCTCGTCATCGGCGCTTTCATCGCCAGCGCAGCGGCAGCTCTCGGCGGCAGGCAGCGCGACGACGAAGAAGCGCTTCTGCTGACCACAAGTTGATTAACGCCCGAACGGCTTCGATCCTCTTCAATCCACTCCGGGACTGTCATTCCGGAGTGGATTGTTTTGTCGGCGGCACTGTCTGGCTGGGCTCCAGCTTGCGACCGAGATCGACGGCGTCGCGCAGCACGGCAAGATGCGAGCGTGGCGGAGGGCCGGCGGACGCGGCGATCTCGACGCCGGTCGCCGTCAGCGACCAGTAGAGCGTGTGTGTGAAAACATGGCCGAGCGAGCCGCGCAGCTCAACCTGAACATTCTCCACGCCCGGGCCGAAATTCTCCGTCATAGGTCCGGAGATCGGGTCGCCCGTCAGCCAGCCATTGCCCCTGTCGAAGATGTTGGTCCAGCGCGTCGCGGCAAACACAGCGCCATGATGCACTGCCCGCTGCCGCTTGCCCGAACGGCTGTGCCCTTCCTCATAAAGCACGCTACCCGCCGCACCTTCGCCGACCGGAGGACAGGCGGAGAACAGCCGCTCGGCAATGCCGCGCCTTAATTCGGCGAGATTTTGGGTCACAAGAAATTCGCTGTGCGTCAGCGGACTGCCAAGGGTGACGAAATCGCTGATCTTCCACGGCAGCGGATGGTCGGCACTCTTGGTGCGGAGCTGCCGATAGAGTTCCCACTGGTCTCGCCGGAATGCCGGCAAGTCATCCAGCCGGTCGGGCCATGCGGAACCGTCTGATTTGAGCGTGGGCTTGTCGATGGCGTGGATCGCCTTCAGCCTCGCCTTGTCGCGGACGGCTTCCAGCTTTCGCGGTCTGAAGTCGGCCCACAATATCTGCAGCAGATCATAGGCGATGATCGATCCGAGGCTGTGCGAGACCAGCACGACGCGGTCGTAGGCATCGTCCATCATGAGGCGCTTCAGCAGCTTCAGGCCACGATCGCGGACAAGCGCCCGCTTCTCCACCGTTGCCGCTTCGGCACGCACATAGGCGGCCACATCGCCGAAATAGGGGACGCCAAAGCGATCCACCGCCCAGATGATCAATGAAGCCGCGATGGTGACCAGCACGCCGGCAGTCCAGGAAATATACTCTTGCCAGGCCGACACCGCGAGGGTCAGCGCGGCGGCGAGGACAATGACGACGACCAAAAGCGTGACCACGTAAAGCTTGCGGGCATCGCGCGGAATATCGCCGGGCTTGCGCCAAAGCAGGGCCGTCACCCAGGCCGCAAGCCGGCCCCGCGTCGTGCCTTGCGTGATGTCGGCCCAGTACAGTTCGTAGAAATCGGTACGGCGGCCAGCGACGTCGTAAGGCGTGGTGATGCGGCGAAGCTCGTGCGAATTGGTCCGGCTGTCGGGCGTGATCCAACTCCGGTTGACCTTCGCCCCGGACGGGTCGTCCGGATCGGTCACCTGGGCATAAAACGGCGCGCGGGCCGGGTCACGGCTCCAGACAGCCTGGGCAAACGCTCGCAGCGTGTCCATGGGCCGCTGCTCGCCCATGCCATGCACGACCACCACCGCCTGGCTGGGCGTGTGTGGCGCCTTTGCGGAAGCCGGCGGATTGGTGACCTGCGATGCGGCAGGGCGAGGGTCGGGCACCGGCACCTCCATCGATGATGCTATCGACGAGAACTTGCCATCGTAGCTTCAAAACCGGCGGCAGGCCAAGAAAAAGCCCAGCGCGGGGCCGGGCTTGTTCTTCGATCGGTTGGATCTAATTCCGGCTCAGTGATCCATGGCCTTGACGATCTCTTCCGTCATCTTCTTGGCGTCGCCGAGCAGCATCATGGTGCCGTCCTTGTAGAACAGCGTGTTGTCGATGCCGGCATAGCCGGAGCCAAGCGAGCGCTTGACGAACAGGCAAGTGCGCGCCTTGTCGACGTCGAGGATCGGCATGCCGTAGATGGGCGACGACTTGTCGTCACGCGCGGACGGGTTGGTGACGTCGTTGGCGCCGATGACATAGGCGACGTCGGCCTGCGCGAATTCGGAGTTGATGTCCTCGAGTTCGAACACTTCGTCGTAGGGCACGTTAGCCTCGGCGAGTAGCACGTTCATGTGGCCGGGCATGCGGCCGGCGACGGGATGGATGGCGTATTTGACGTCGACGCCATTGGCCTTGAGCTTGTCGGCCATTTCGCGCAGTGCGTGCTGGGCCTGGGCGACCGCCATGCCGTAGCCGGGCACGATGATGACCTTCTGCGCGTTCATCATCAGGTAGGCGGCATCGTCGGCCGAGCCCTGCTTGACCGTGCGCTCGATGCCGTCGTCAGCCGCCGCTGCCGTCTCACCGCCGAAGCCGCCGAGGATGACGGAGATGAAGGAGCGGTTCATGCCCTTGCACATGATGTAGGACAGGATCGCGCCCGACGAGCCTACCAGCGCGCCGGTGATGATCAGCGCCAGATTGCCAAGCGTGAAGCCCAGGGCCGCCGCCGCCCAGCCGGAATAGGAATTCAGCATCGAGACGACCACCGGCATGTCGGCGCCGCCGATCGGGATGATCAAGAGGATGCCGAGGACCAGCGACGCCGCCACGATCAGCCAGAAGATGAGTTTGGATTCGGTGGTGACCAGCAGCACGATCAGCACGATGAGCGCGATGCCGAGTGCTGCATTGATGAAGTGGCGGCCGCCGATCATGATCGGCTTGCCGGACATGCGGCCGTCGAGCTTCAAAAAGGCGATGACCGAGCCGGTGAAGGTGATGGCGCCGATGGCGACACCCAGGCTCATCTCGATCAGCGCCTGGGCATGGATGTCGCCCGCCGTGCCGATGCCGAAGCTTTCCGGCGCGTAGATGGCGGCCGCGGCCACCATGACGGCGGCAAGGCCGACGAGGCTGTGGAAGGCGGCGACCAACTGCGGCATCGAGGTCATGGCGATGCGGCGCGCGGTGACCGCGCCGACACCGCCGCCGATGGCAAGGCCAAGCACGATCAGGCCGAAGCGGCCGGCAGATGGGGTGGCCAGCGCCAGCGTGGTGGCGATGGCAATACCCATGCCGATCATGCCGTACATGTTGCCCTGGCGGCTGGTGGTCGGATGCGACAGGCCGCGCAACGCCATGATGAACAGGACGCCGGAGACCAGGTAGAGGAAGGAGGCGAAGTTGGCGTTCATAGCGCTCTACTTGTCTTTCTTCTTGTACATGGCCAGCATGCGCTGGGTGACGAGGAAGCCGCCGAAGATGTTGACCGAGACCAGCATCAGCGCGACGAAGCCGAAGCCTGCGGCAATGCCCGAGGCCGCGATGCCGACGGCAAGCAGCGCGCCGACGACGATGACCGAGGAGATGGCGTTGGTAACGGCCATCAGCGGCGTGTGCAGCGCCGGCGTCACCGACCATACGACATAGTAGCCGACGAAGATCGCCAGCACGAAAATGGCGAAGCGGAAGACGAAGGGATCGATGGCGCCGCCAGACAGCGCATGGGCGGTGTCGCCCGCCGCCTCGGCGCCGCCCGGCGCACTGGCCAGGTTCTGGACCGCGAGCCGGACAGCAGCACTTGCCTGGTCGAGTTGGTCGAGGGCCTTCTGCAAGGTCTGATCCATCACGCGATCCCCTTCGGCTTGGCAGCGGACTTCTGGGCAGTGGACTTGCCCGCAGCGGCCTTTTTGTCGGCTGTCTTTCTCGGCGCGGCCTTTTTCACGGATGCGTCGGCAACCATCGTCGTCGCCGGGATCGCCGCCGGTTCGACATGTGGATCCAACGTCGCCTTGGCGAAGGCCGCATGCACGACCTTGCCGCCGTCGGTCAGCATCGTTGCCTTGACCAATTCGTCGTCGCGGTTGATGGCGAGTTGCTTCGTCGTCTTGTCGACCAGCGTCTCGAGGAAGGCAAACAGGTTCCTGGCATAAAGCAGCGAAGCGGAGGCCGCGACACGGCCGGGCACGTTGAGATGGCCGACGATCTTGACGCCATTGGCCGTGGTCACCACCTCACCCGGCACGGCGCCCTCGACATTGCCGCCGCGCTCGACCGCGAGGTCGACGATCACCGAGCCCGGCTTCATCGAGGCGACCATGGCCGCCGAGACCAGCTTCGGCGCCGGCCGGCCCGGGATCAGCGCCGTGGTGATGACGATGTCCTGCTTGGCGATATGCTCTGATGTCAGCGCCGCCTGCTTGGCCTGATACTCCTTCGACATTTCCTTGGCATAGCCGCCAGCGGTCTCGGCGGCCTTGAACTCCTCATCCTCGACCGCCAGGAACTTCGCGCCGAGCGACTGCACCTGTTCCTTTACCGCCGGACGCACGTCAGTGGCGGTGACGACCGCGCCAAGCCGCCTTGCGGTGGCGATCGCCTGCAGGCCGGCAACGCCGACACCCATGATGAAGGCCTTCGCCGCCGGCACCGTGCCAGCCGCCGTCATCATCATCGGCAAGGCGCGATCATATTCGGCGGCAGCGTCGATCACTGCCTGGTAGCCGGCGAGGTTGGCCTGCGAAGACAAGACGTCCATCGACTGGGCGCGAGTGATGCGCGGCATGAATTCCATCGAGAAGGCGGTGACGCCGGCCTTGGCAAGTGCGGCGACGGCGGCATCGTTGCCATAGGGATCCATGATGGCGATGACGGCGGCGCCGGATCTGTAGCCCTTCAGCTCGGCATCCGTCGGGCGCCGCACCTTCAGAACCACATCGGCCTTGGCGGCATCGGCCGCCTTGCCGATCGCCGCACCCGCCTTGGCGAATTCCTCGTCGGGAATGCGCGAGGCGGTGCCGGCGCCACTTTCGACGGTGACGTCCAAGCCCAGCCCCGCCAGCCGCTTCACCGTATCGGGCGAGGCAGCAACGCGCGGCTCGTTCGCATCGAGCTCACGAGGGATGAAAACCATCTGTCCCACCGCATGATCCTTTCGGCTGGAACCTGTTTGCGCAAAGATGCCGGCCGGTTGCCGGCGGCGTCACGGCAAGGGTTTTGAAAAAATCTACCGGAGAATGAAGGCGCCGACGGCGAGGATCAGAATGAACAGGATGGTCGCCGAGAAGAAGCCGCCCGCAAAGAAACCGAAGGCCATCGCCACAAGCACGGCGGCGCAGAACAGCGACCCGTATTTGGCGAGCATGACAAAGCCGGCATAGGTGCGGTCGTGCTCGGCATAGTCCATCTTCGCGCCCAGTTCGACAGGACCGGTCGGCGTGTGATCAGCCATAGGAATACCCCTTCGAAGACATCTTTCAGGCACATAGCGAAAAGCCGGGCCGAGGGCAATGGCGCTATTGCCGCATCGCCGGCGACAACAGCCTCAAAGGAAAGTTGAAGCCGTCAGGCAAAAGATGTCAGCGAAGGCCCGATGTCTCAACCGGCAAGATGCGGAAACAGGCCGAGCAGGCCGACGACGATCAGATAGAGGGCGACGATATAGTTCAACAGCCGCGGCATGATCAGGATCAGCACGCCGGCGATCAGGGAAATCAGCGGGGTAAGCGCGAGCGTGGAAATGGTCATGTGGGGTCCTTTCGATCGATTGGCGCGAAACGGGGGATTGACGTCATCCATCGCGCCAGCGGCGCGCCAGCCAGAACGCCGAAGCAGCCGGAAGGCTCCACACCTACGCCGCAAAAAACCGTGAAGGGCCTCAGGCGGCTTCGCGAAAATATTTGGCCGTGGGCAGGATGGTGAGCGGCGCTAGTTCTCCGGCACCGGGCGCCTCGAACAGCATACGCCGCTCCATCGGCGTCGAACGGAAGAACGGGAAACGGGAGAAGGACCGCTCGCGGATGGCGCTGACGTTGGCGCGGTAGAGTACGACCTTGTAATTCAAGCCCGGATAGTCGCGCAACTCGCCAAGCTGCTCGGAACAGTAAATGCGTCGGTAGAAGCCGGCATGCTCCGGGCGGATGGTGGAGAGGCAATAGGGCGCTTCGAAGTAAAAGCAGGCCATGCCGGCGAGCCGCAACGTCAGATAGGGGATCTGCGGATAGACCCTCGACCAGTCCGGATCGGCGGCGAAGCGGCTTGGGTCGACGAAATGCGCGCCGGCCGCCAGCATAGGGCGCAATATGTCGCCATAGACCGTGGTGGACGGCGACTGCGGGGTGGCGCTGCAGGCATGGTGAATGCGCAGCGTGCTGACCAGAACACCGTCGATATAGATTCCGAACTTGGAGCAGTTGGCCGCTTCATCGAGTTCGTCATGCACAATATGGTCGGGATTTTCCTGGACCATATCGCTCAGACGATACGATTTGTAGCGCAGGCGGTAGATGTCCTCGAGGTCTTCGCCCTTGTCGCAGCGACGGTATTCCGTTCGCTCCAGCATCGCCGAAACATTCCTGGCAAAGCTGGACATGGTGTCGGACGCATCACTCCCGTCCGCGCCCGCCGCATGGCCGAGCGAAGTCAACTGGGCACTCATGAACTCAATCCCCGTACTGCCGCCGATATGACACTACGACAGGGTCAGAAGATGTAAAGGTGAAAATAAGTAGGACGCTGTTTACCGGTCGTTAAGGTTAACAATCGGTAAAATTAGACTAAAATATGAAGTTTTTCGGGAGAATCAGCGACGCGTCGCCTTCCTGGCCGTCTTGATGTCCTTGGCGAAAGGCCAGACCGTGTTCGACATGGTCTCGATGCCGGACGCACTGAGCGCCGAACCGAACAGGAAGCCCTGCACCAGGTCCGGCTTGACCTGCAATGCCAGGACCTTGAGCTGTTCGAAGGTTTCGACGCCCTCGACGGTCACCGAAAGCCCCAGCGGCCGCGACAGGTTGACGATGCCCTTGAGCAGTTCGAGCGAACGGGCGTTCTGGGTGACGTCCATCAGGAACGAACGGTCGATCTTGATCTTGTCGAGCGGCAGCTTGTGGAGATAGCTCAGGCTCGAATAGCCGGTGCCAAAATCGTCAAGCGCGATGCGCACGCCAAGCCGCTTCAGTTCCTCGATGTATTGGCGCGTCAGCGACTTGTCGTCGAGCAGCGCCGTTTCGGTGACTTCGATCTCCAGGCGGTCAGCAGCCAAACCGGAGCTCGCCAGTGCATCGCGAACCTTCTGGATAACGTCGCGGCTGCGGAAATCCTTGGCCGAGAGATTGACCGAGACACTGGTCTGGACCGGCCATTTGGCGCATTCGATGCACGCCGCATTGAGCACGAAGGTGCTGATCTCCGAAATAATGCCCATTTCTTCCGCCAGCGGGATGAAGATGCTGGGCGAGATCGGCCCGAGATCGGGGTGGTCCCAACGGCACAGCGCCTCGCAACTGGCAATACGCATGGTGGTCATCGCCACGATCGGCTGGTAGACCACCCGCAACCCCTTGCTTTCCACCGCGCTGCGCAGGTCCGCCTTCATCAGCTGGCGATTGCGGAAGGCGGCGTCCATCGACGCCTCGAACAGCCGCCAGCTGTTCTTGCCAAGCTCCTTGGCCTTGTAGAGCGCGAGATCCGCCTTGACGATCATGGCGTCGACATCGGTATCCTTGACCCGCGACAGCACGGCGCCGCCGCTGGCCTGGATGCGCAGCCCGTGGCCGGCAACATCGACCTCGCCCTGCATGTCGAGGAATATCTCGTCGAGCCTGCTTTTTAGATGACTTTCGTCCTCGACACGATCGAAGAAGACCATGAACTCGTCGCCGCCAAAGCGGCTGACGGTGATGCCTGGTCCCGCCACCGCTCCCAGCCGTTCCGCCACGGCATAGATCAGCCCGTCGCCGATCGGATGGCCAAGCGTGTCGTTGACGCTCTTGAAATCGTCGAGATCGAGAACGGCGAGCGCGCACAGACGATCATGGTCGCCGGACGCCATGGCCTCGCCGACCAGCTCGTGGAAATAGGCGCGATTGGGCAGGCCGGTGAGGTTGTCGTAACGCGCCATGAAGCGGATCTTGTCTTCCGCCTCGACGCGAACCGTCACATCCTCGAAGGTGATGACGCCCAGTTCCTGGCTGCCTTCGCGAGCCGAAAACTCATAGTGCTGGCCGTTGGCGAGCGAGACAAGAACCTTGCGGTCGCGGCCCTCACGCAGGGCGCGCGTCAGCTGGGCTTCGATATAGCGGCAGTCCTTCGGCGCCAGCATGCCGCCGGCAACGCCGCGCATCAGGAGACCATGGATCGACCGTCCAAGCAGCGCATCGGGCGATTTGAGCGACATCAGATGCGCGGCTTCGGCATTGGCCACCGCCACCCGGCCGTCGGGACCGAGCATGACAAGACCGTGCGACATGGTGTTGAGCGCGCGATTGAAGCGCTGGGCGAGGCGGTTCGCCTTCTTTTCCTCCGACAGAGCGGTAAACAGGACTTCGCGGACGACATCGGCGAACCGTTTGATCGCGAACAGGAAAGGAGCCGACATCAGACCGAGTATGACGTGGTAGACATCGCCACGCAGGATAAAGCCCAGCGAAATGGGCCACGTCATGGCCACGATGAAGATCATGACCATCCTCGGCGAGCCATAGTTGCGGCCGGCAATCGACGTGGCGGACGCCAGCGTCACGCAGACGGCTGCGATCTCGGCGAAATTGTCATGCGCCAGATAGATGCCTACGAAACAGAAGACGGCCAGCATGAAACCATGCATCGACCCGTAGAGAATATAATCATTCTCGCGGCGGTGCGCTTCCTCCCAGGTGCTCGGTGGCGGGGCGTGGCGATACTTCCTGATGTTGCGCAGGCGCAGGAAGGCGACGGTAAGCAGTCCGACGGCCACGGCGATGTAGATCGGATCCCTGGTCTTCCAGTAGACCAGCACAACCAGCAGGGTCTGAGCGAAGAATCCGATCGAAAGCGTCAACCCGTCGCGAAACAGAGTTTCCACGAACGGGATGTAGACGTCGACCGGGATCTCGTTTTTTCTTCTCAGATTCACGCCTGAATCCCAACCCTGGGGAGCCAAGCAGTGTCACATCCGCCTTAAGAAAGGTTTAGAAAGGCCACTCTGGCGGCCGCCGCCAAGCCCGTTGACCCAAGGGAAGGCGCGGAAACTGTCGATCAGGTAAACAAGCCGTATCGATCATTCGGCGGCCTGGAGTTCGGGCCGCAGCGGGGCCTTTGCCAGGCGTTCGAGAAGCCTCAGGCGCTCGCCCGCGGCCTTTTCAGCGCTGGTTTGCCTGACATGGCCATAGCCGCGAATGAGCGCCGGCACCGAGGCAAGCGCTGTCGCGGCCTCGATCTTGCCGGGCGCCAGTGCCGCAGCGATCAAGTCCAGATCGGCCTCATACTGGGCCAGAAGCTGGCGCTCCATGCGCCTCTCGGCGCTGTAGCCGAAGAGATCAAGGGCAGTGCCGCGCAGGCCCTTCATCGCCGCCAGCACGCGAAAGCCCTTCATCATCCAGGGACCGAAGCTCGATTTCCGCGGCTTGCCGTCATTGCCGCGCCTGCCCATGACCGGCGGCGCCAGGTGGAATTCGAGCTTCTCATAGCTTTGGAACTGCTTTGACAGTTCCGCGGCAAAGGAACCGTCGCTGTAGAGCCGCGCCACCTCGTACTCGTCCTTGATCGCCATCAGCTTGAACAGGTTCCTCGCGGCGGCCGCGGTCACATCGGTGGAACCGGGCATGGCGCTGGCCTCGGCCTGGCGCAACGCGGCCAGTCTGCCGGCATAACGCTTGCCATAGGCAGCGTTCTGATAGGCGGTGAGGAAAGCGACGCGGCGGGCAATGATGTCATCGAGCGTGCCGGCAATCGCGGCCGTCTGTGCGGCCTTGCCGGGCTCGGCAATCAGGCGGCGGACGAAATCCGGCTGATGGGCGGCACGACGGCCCCAGCGGAAGGCCGAGACGTTCATCGCCACCGCCTCGCCGTTGAGTTCGATCGCCTTTTCGACCGCCTCGGCCGACAGCGGCAGCCCGCCATGCTGGAAGGCGAAGCCGAGCATGAACATGTTGGCGCCAAGCGAACTTCCGAAAAGTGCCGCGGCGGTGCGGGTGGCATCGAAGAAATGCGCCTTGTCGTCGCCGGCGGCCGCGCGGATCGCCTTTTTCAGCCGCTCGACGGGCAGCGAGAAATCGGCCGAGCGGGTAAACTCGCCGGGCATGATCTCGGCGGTGTTGGCAAGGAAGATGGTGTGGCCCTCGCGCACCGCGGCGAGCACCTTCTGGGCGCCCGACACGACGAGGTCGCAGCCGAGCACGAGGTCGGCTTTGCCCGCCGAAACGCGGATCGCATGGATATCGTCCGGACTGCGGGCGATGCGGACATGGGTGAACACCGAGCCGCCCTTCTGGGCAAGGCCGGCCATGTCGATCATGCCGCAGCCCTTGTCCTCGAGATGGGCGGCCATGCCGAGCACCGCGCCGATGGTGACGACGCCGGTGCCGCCGACGCCGTCGATGATCGCCGCCCAGCCTTGCTCGCCAAGCGGGAATTCGGCCGGCGCCGGGACGCCGTCGAGCGGATCGGCGGTACCGGCAATGCCTTCGGCCTTCCTGATCCTGGCGCCGTGGACAGTGACGAAGGACGGGCAAAAGCCGTTGACGCAGGAGAAATCCTTGTTGCAACTCGACTGATCGATCCTGCGCTTGCGGCCGAACTCGGTCTCGACCGGCTGGATCGAGACGCAATTCGACTGCACGCCGCAATCGCCGCAGCCCTCGCAGACCAGTTCGTTGATGAAGACGCGCTTGTCGGGATCGGGAAACGTGCCGCGCTTGCGGCGGCGGCGCTTTTCGGCGGCGCAGGTCTGGTCGTAGAGCAGTACGGATATACCCTTGACCGCACGCAAATCGCGCTGGACGAGGTCGAGGTCGTCGCGGTGATGGATGGTGGCGCCGGCGGGGAATTCGGCTTTCCCGGCATATTTGCCCGGCTCGTCGGTGACGATGGCGATGCGCTCGACGCCTTCGGCCCGCACCTGCCTGGCGATCATGTCCACGGTCAGGCCGCCTTCATGCGGCTGGCCGCCGGTCATGGCGACAGCGTCGTTGTAGAGGATCTTGTAGGTGATGTTGGCGTCGGTCGACAGCGCGAAACGAATCGCCAATGCGCCGGAGTGATTGTAGGTGCCGTCGCCGAGATTCTGGAAGATGTGGTCGCGCTTCGAGAACGGCGCCTGGCCGACCCATTGCGCGCCCTCGCCGCCCATGGCGGTGAAGCCGACGGTGTTGCGGTCCATCCACAGCGCCATGAAATGGCAACCGATGCCGGCGGCGGCGAGCGAGCCGTCCGGCACCTTGGTCGAGGAATTGTGCGGGCAGCCGGAGCAGAAGAAGGGTGTGCGAGAGGCTATATCCTTGGTGTCGGCGAGCATGGCCTGGAACTGGCGCAGTTTCGCCACCCGCCCGGCGATCTCCTCGGACGGACCGATGGTGCGCAGGATGCGTTCGCCGAGCGCAATGGCGATATCGTTGGGATCGAGCGCGCCCTTGGCCGGAAACAGCCAGTCGCCGCGTTCGTCCTTCTTGCCGACGATGACCGGCCGCGCGGCGGCGCCATAGAGGTTCTCGCGCAATTGCACCTCGATCAGCGAGCGCTTCTCCTCGACGACGACGATGGTGTCGAGGCCGCGGGCAAAATCGGCGATGTGCTGCAGGTCGAGCGGCCATGGGCAGCCGACCTTGAACAGCCTGATGCCGATGCGGTTGGCCGCGGCCTCGTCGACGCCGATGTCTTCCAGTGCCTGGCGAACGTCGAGATAGCTCTTGCCGATGGTGACGATACCAAGCTTTGGGCTGCGGCCGCCTGAATAGACAATCCGGTTCAGCCCGTTGGCATGGATGAACGCCGAAGCGGCGGCGCGCTTGTATTCGTGCAGCCGCTCCTCCTGGCCGAGCATGTCGATCTCGTTGCGAATGTTGAGGCCGCCTGGCGGCATGTCGAAATCCGGGACGACGATATTCAGCCGCTCGAGCGAGGCATCGACCGAGGCCGTCGATTCGATGTTGTCCTTGACGCATTTGATCGCCGCCCAGGTGCCGGCAAAACGCGACATGGCAAAGCCGTAGAGGCCATAGTCGATGATCTCCTGGACGCCGGCCGGATTGAGGATCGGCACCATCGTATCGACGAACAGGAATTCGGTGGCGTGCGCATTGGTCGAGGATTCGGCCATGTGGTCGTCGCCCATCAGGGCAAGCACGCCGCCGTGCTTCGACGAGCCGGCAAGGTTGGCATGGCGGAACACGTCGCCGGAACGGTCGACGCCCGGTCCCTTGCCGTACCAGACCGAAAAGACGCCGTCATGCGTGCCCTCGCCCAGCAATTCAGCCTGCTGCGAGCCCCAGCAGGCGGTGGCGGCGAGTTCCTCGTTGAGGCCGGGCTGAAAGACGATGTCGGATTGCGCCAGCTGCTTTTTGGCCCGCCACAGCTGCATGTCGAGGCCGCCCAGCGGCGAGCCACGATAGCCGGAAACGAAACCGGCGGTGTTCAGGCCAGCCTGTCGGTCACGCTCACGCTGCATCAGAAGCATGCGGATGACCGCCTGCGCACCGGAAAGGAAGATGCGCTCCTTTCCGAGGTCGAACTTGTCGTCGAGCGCAACTTCAAGCAGTGTCATCAGGCACTTCCTCTGCGGAGGCTACACTTGCAAGCGCAGCCAACGTCGGAGCTGGATGGTGCAGTGTTTCTTCCCTTGCCGGGCAGGTCAAACAAAATCGAAGCTGCCAGGCAATGCGCAACGAACAATCCTGTCCGCGCCCAATGCTATAAGAAACCGCATACGGTTTGCCCAGCCGGCGCACGAAAATTCCAGCTTTGGCCTGAACCCGCGAAGCGGCGTCAGATGCCCTTCGTGCAATCCGGCTTCGGTTCGCCCGGCAATTTGCCATCGGGATGGCCGGCAAGGTCGGGATTGGCCGTATAGAGCTGATCGATGACCAGCGGCCGGTCGGGCAGGATCGACTGGTCCTCCGTCGACATCAATGTGGTGTCGATTTTCTGCAAAACCGCGCCATCGGAGCCCTTGATGCTGATGGCAATCGCATAGGGCTTGTTCTTGACGACACAGGTCAGCGCCGGGCTTTCCAGGGTTACCTTGTCGAGCTTGGGCCAGACCTTCTGCTCGACCACCAATGGCGCGCCGCCGGCGGGGTCCTGGAAGCTGGCGACCGCGACCTGGCCGTCGCCCATCGGCTGCAGAGGCCGCAGCGTCACGACATAGGTCGCCCTGGCGAGACGGTAGTTGAAGACGAACAGCTTGCCGGAAATCTCGAACAGCCTGCCTTCACCGTCCTTGCCGGTGTCGCGGCAAGCCCCGAGCCCAACAGCCGCAATCAGCGTGGCCGCCAGCAGGATCGAGCGCGAACGATTTCTAGACATTGTTGACCTCATTGGCCGCCGTCCGGCGGCGGCGATAGTGCCGGCTTGCCTTCCGACGGTTGCCGCACACCGCCATGTCGCACCAAAGACGGCTGGAATTGCGGCTTCTGTCGACAAACAGCCAGGTGCAATTGGGGCAGATCCTCAGCCTTGCGAGAGTGTCGCCGCGCAGCAGCGACAGCGCCGAAACCGCCAGCGCCGCTTCGAAGGCGATCGGCGTCGCCGGATCGCCGAACGGCTTTCCCACCGCACCGATTTCAGTCCGGCTGCCGGCCAGACCATCGGCGCAGGCCCCGAGGAAGGCGGGCAAATCGGCGGTGGCGACGGCGCCCTTCGACACCGCGCCGCGAAACAGCCGGTCGGTGGCCTCGCGGATCGACAGCACGAGCGGCGCGATCTTGTCCGGAACCGGGGCTTCCAGCCGCCTGCCGCCAAGCTCGGCGGCACGAAAGCCGCTTGCCGCATCGGCGAAACGGGCGATCTCGGCCGGATCCTTGAAACGATCGAAGGTTTTCCAGGGATCGCCACGCAGCACGACGGTGTTCGCCGTGTCGAGCGCAAGCAGGCCGCCGGTGAAGCGGTGCGGGGTCCAGGAAACCGTCATGAGCGCAATTTCTAACCGATAAATCGCATTTGACAAGTTAGATTCCACGATGCAAACCTTGCTTGGGCGCGGATCGCCGCAGCCCATCTGTTGTCGAGCATGTCGTTTCCCCAAAACCGCTTGGCACTTTTGGGCGACATGCTGTGGGTTGGCGCATGCTGTATTTCTTCCAGCAGGTCCTGAACGGGCTGCATTCGGGCGCGCTCTATGCGCTGCTCGCCTTCGGCTATGTCCTGACCAACGGCATCCTGCACCGCACGAATCTTGCCTATGGCGCGCTGTTCGCCTTCTGCGGGCAGACGATGATCCTGACCGCGGCCTTCGGCTACCAAGTGCTGTGGCTGACCCTGTTCGCGGCGGTCGCCCTCGGCATCGTCGCGGCCTTCCTCTATGCGGCGCTGATCAGCCATATCCTGTCGCGCAGCGTCTTCGAGCCGCTGGCCGACCGCACGCCCAACGCGATCGTGGTGACGACGCTGGGTATATTGCTGCTCCTGTCGGAGGCAAGCCGTATCGCCGCCGATACGCACGATCTGTGGCTGCCGCCTATGCTGGCCCAGCCGATCGTGTTTGCGCAGAATGCCAGCTTCAAGGCGACGCTGACGCTTATCCAGTTGCTCGACTGCGCTGTGGTCGCGGCAGCGATCGCGATCGCCACCTTTGCCTTTGCGCGCTCAAGCTTCGGCCGGCGCTGGCGGGCCGTGTCAGACGACCCCAGGGCGGCGGCCATGTGCGGCGTCGACGTGCGCGCGGTGTTCCGGCAGGCGGTGCTCGCCGGCGGCTTTTGCGCGGCGCTGGCCGGCATAATGGCCGGCCTCTACTACGGCAATATCAGCTTCGGCTCCGGCCTGGTCTACGGCCTCAAGATCCTGTTCGTGACGGCGGTGGGCGGCTATCTCTCGCCGCCACGGGCGGCACTCGGCGCCGCCGCCTTCGGCATGGCCGAATCACTGTGGGCCGGCTATTTCCCGGTCGAGTGGCGCGACGCCTGGATGTACCTGTTCCTCGTCGCCATGCTGGTGCTGATCGGCGCCGGCCGCGACCAGAGCAAGATTGCCTGAACGGCATAGACTTTGGGTGCATGACGTTCCGTCAGCCGGCCGTTTTTGCCCATTCCGCCTCATCATCCCACCTCACAAGATTGTTTACCCGGCCCGCACCGTGTTGACCCGCCGGGCCACGCACGGCATACCGTTGGGCCACAGCGGCGCCGGAAAACAAGAAGGAATTGGCGTGTGCTGATACTTTGAGTTGCGCATCGTGCTTTCCGAAAATCGACGCCGATTTCGGACCGATGCGAAAAGGGAGGAATGCATGGCAGGGCTTCTCGCTCTATCCAGAACCATTGACCGTGTGAACGAGTTCATCGGCAAATGGGTGTCGTGGCTGATCCTGATTTCGATACTGGTCAGTGCGGCCAACGCCATCATCCGCAAGGTGTTCGATACATCTTCGAACGCCTGGCTGGAATTGCAGTGGTATCTGTTCGGCGCCGCCTTCATGCTCGCCGCCGCCTACACGCTGAAGCAGAACGACCATATCCGTATCGACATCGTCTACGGCATGTTCCCGCGCCGCGTGCAGCACTGGATCGACCTTCTCGGTCACCTCTTCTTCCTGATGCCGTTCGTGACCTTGATGGTGATCTATTTCGTCCCCTATGTGTCGCTGTCCTTCCGCAGCGGCGAAATGTCGAACAATTCCGGCGGGCTGATCATCTGGCCGGCCAAGGCCATCCTGCTGGTTGGCTTCTTCCTGCTGGCGCTCCAGGGCATCTCCGAGATCATCAAGAAGATCGCCATCATGCGCGGCGACATGGACGATCCCAACCCGTTCATATCGGCACATGAACAGGCCGAACTCGAAGCCAAGGCGCTCGCTGACGAAGCGAAGGCGCTCGCCGGAGAGGTGCGCTCGTGATCGAGTTCATTGCCCAGAACATGGCGCCGATCATGTTCGCATCGCTGGTCATCTTCCTGCTGATCGGCTATCCCGTCGCCTTCTCGCTCGCCGCCAACGGCCTGCTGTTCTTCTTCATTGGCGTGCTGCTGACGCCCTATTCGGGCGGAGCGATAAATCTCGCCTGGCCTCTGCTCTATGCGCTGCCGGACAATTTCTACGGCAGCCGGGTGATGTCGAACGACACGCTGCTGGCCATTCCGTTCTTCACTTTCATGGGCATCGTGCTCGAACGCTCCGGCATGGCCGAGGACCTGCTCGACACGATCGGCCAGTTGTTCGGGCCGATCCGCGGCGGGCTTGCCTATGCCGTGATCTTCGTCGGCGCGCTGCTGGCCGCGACCACCGGCGTGGTGGCGGCCTCGGTGATCGCCATGGGGCTGATCTCGCTGCCGATCATGCTGCGCTACGGCTATGACCGTCGGGTGGCGGCCGGCGTCATTGCCGCATCGGGCACGCTGGCCCAGATCATCCCGCCATCGCTGGTGCTGATCATTCTCGCCGACCAGCTCGGCCGCTCGGTCGGCGACATGTATGCCGGAGCGCTGATCCCCGGCCTGGTTCTGACCGGCCTTTACACCTCGTACGTCCTGATCATGTCGATCGTCCGGCCGAAGTCGATGCCGGCCCTGCCACTGGAAGCACGCACGCTCGGCCATGGTGTGCTGTCCTTGCTGGCGGCGGTGCTGGCTTCGGTCGTGGTTTCATACGCCGCCTACCGCTACCTGGCGCCGGCGCACGGCGACAACGCCGACATCCTCGGAGCCGCCATCGGCGTTATCTTCATCTATATCGTGGCGATCGCCGACCAGCGGCTGAATATCAACATGATGTCGCGACTGGCGCAGCAAGTGGTGATCGTGCTGATCCCACCGCTGGCGCTGATCTTCCTGGTGCTCGGCACCATCTTCCTCGGCATCGCCACCCCGACCGAGGGCGGCGCCATGGGCGCGGTCGGCGCACTGGCGATGGCGGCTGTGAAGGGACGGCTGTCACTCGACGTGATCAAGCAGGCACTGGCCTCGACAACCAGGCTGTCGTCCTTCGTGCTGTTCATCCTGATCGGCGCACGAGTGTTTTCGCTCACCTTCTACGGCGTCAATGGACAGGTCTGGGTCGAGCACCTTCTGACCTCGCTGCCGGGTGGCGAAGTGGGCTTCCTGATCGGCGTCAACATCCTGGTCTTCGTGCTCGCCTTCTTCCTCGATTTCTTCGAACTCGCCTTCATCATCGTGCCGCTGCTGGCGCCTGCCGCCGACAAGCTCGGCATCGACCTGATCTGGTTCGGCGTGCTGCTTGGCGTCAACATGCAGACCTCCTTCATGCATCCGCCCTTCGGCTTTGCGCTGTTCTATCTGCGCTCGGTCGCAGCGCGCGTGCCCTATCTCGATCGGCTCACCGGCAAGCAGATCGCGCCGGTAACCACGGGCCAGATCTATTGGGGGGCGGTGCCCTTCGTCTGCATCCAGGTCATCATGATCGGGCTGACCATAGCCTTCCCGCAGATGGTGATGCGCTACAAGGGCACGCCGGTCGACCCCGGCACCATCGATTACCAGGTGCCGGAAACGCCCGGCACCGGCCTGTCGCCGCTCGGCACACCACCGCCAGCCAATGGCGGCGCCGCCCCGGCCGCGCCGGCTGCACCGGACTTGTCGCAGCCGCCGAATTTCGGCGACGCACCACCTGCCAAACCGGCGGCGCCAGCGCCGGATCTGTCGCAGCCGCCAAGCTTCAACTGATGCCAACGGTGACAAAGCCATGAGAGCGGTGCGGCTGGAAGCGATCGGGAGCATCGCGCTACGCGAAGTCGCCAAGCCCGTCCCAGGACCAGACGATCTCCTGGTGCGGGTCGAAGCCTGCGGCGTCTGCGGCACCGACCGCCATCTGTTCCACGGCGAGTTCCCCTGCAAACCGCCGGTGACGCCGGGACATGAATTCTCGGGCATCGTCGAGGCGATGGGCGGTGCTGTATCGGGATACTCCGTCGGTGACCGCGTCACCGGCGATCCCAACATCGCTTGCGGGCGCTGCCCGCATTGTCGTGCCGGCCGGGTCAATCTGTGCAGCAATCTCTGCGCCATTGGCATCCATCGTGACGGCGGCTTCGCCGACTATGTCCTGCTGCCGCAGAAGCAGGCCTTCCTGCTGCCCAGAGACATCAAACCCACGCATGGCGCGTTCTGCGAACCGCTTGGCTGCTGCCTGCATGGCGTGGACCTGGCCGAAATCAGGCCCGGCGCCTCGGTTGTCGTGCTGGGCGGCGGTGTGATCGGCTTGCTTACCGTGCAACTGGCGAAGCTCGCCGGGGCAAGGACCATCATCTTGTCGACACGCCAGGCCTCGCGGCGTGCGCTTGCCGAGGAATTGGGCGCTACGGCGACGGTCGATCCGGGTGCAGGCGATGTCATCGAAATGATCGCCGGTCCGTCGGGCCTGATACCCGGTGGCGTCGATGTGGTGTTCGAATGCGCGGGCGTGCGCGACACTGTCGAACAATCCATGCGGCTGGCCAAGGCGGGCGGTACGGTCATCATCGTCGGTGTGACACCGCAAGGTATGAAAGCTGCGTTCGAGCCCTTCGACCTCTTGTTCCGCGAGTTGCAGGTGCTGGGCTCCTTCCTCAA
Organism: Mesorhizobium sanjuanii; assembly: GCF_002529485.1. Classification (NCBI taxonomy): domain Bacteria; kingdom Pseudomonadati; phylum Pseudomonadota; class Alphaproteobacteria; order Hyphomicrobiales; family Phyllobacteriaceae; genus Mesorhizobium; species Mesorhizobium sanjuanii. Next base: position 33,375 of record NZ_NWQG01000084.1, on the reverse strand, counting down.
TCCCTACACTCACGGCCGCGCGGCTGAGCTCATCGCCACGGGCGCGATCGAGATCGACAGGTTGATCTCGAGGCAGGTGCCGCTTGGGGAGGCCGCCGCCGTGATCGCAAACCCACCCGCGCCCGGTGAGGTCAAGGTGCTGGTGGTGCCACAGCAACGTTGAGCCGCCTTCGACGATCGACGTCCCGGCACAAGTTGGAAACTAGTTCCGGATGCTGGGCAAGGAAAAGAAAAACCCCGGGCAAGCTAACCCGGGGTCTCTCTGAATGAAGAGTGATCGAACGCTACAGTTTGCCGTTGCGCTGCTGGACCATCATGAAGGTGTCGTAATTGTATTCGGCCACCTGCGCCCAGAGATAGTGCTCCTTGCGGAAGGCCTTGATGGAGTCCCAGATCTTCTTGAACGGCGCATTCGTGGCCTCCATCTCGGCATAGACCTCGTTCGCCTTTTCGAAACAGGCCGCCATGATGTCCTGGCTGAACGGACGCAGTTTGGCGCCGCCGGACACCAGCCGCTTCACCGCCGCCGGATTGAGATAGTCATATTTCTGCAGCATGTTGGCGTCGGCCGCCTGCGCGGCGGTGTGGACCAGCGACTTGTAGGCCGGCGAAAGCTCTTCGTATTTCGCCTTGTTGAACATCAGATGGACCGTCGGTCCGCCTTCCCACCAGCCGGGATAGTAATAGTAGGGCGCGACCTTGTAGAAGCCGAGCTTCTCGTCGTCATAGGGGCCGACCCATTCGGCGGCGTCGATCGTGCCTTTTTCCAGAGCGGGGTAGATGTCTCCGCCGGCGATCTGCTGCGGCACGACGCCGAGCTTCTGCACCACTTTGCCGGCAAAGCCGCCAATGCGCATCTTGAGGCCGGAGAGGTCGGCGACGGTGTTGATCTCCTTGCGGAACCAGCCGCCCATCTGCACGCCGGTGTTGCCGCCCGGCAGGCCGAAAAGCCCTTGCGTGGCCAGGAACTCGTTAAACAGGTCGATGCCGCCGCCATGATAATGCCAGGCATTGATGCCACGAGCATTGAGCGAGAACGGCACGGCGGCGCCCAGCGCCCATGTCGGGTCCTTGCCCCAGTAATAATATGCCACCGTATGGCAGGCTTCGACAGTACCGGCAGTGGTGGCATCCGCGACCTGCAAGCCGGGCACAAGCTCGCCCGAGGCGAAGACCTGAACCTGGAAGTTGCCGTCGGTCGCTTCCGACAGCATCTTGGAAAACACCTCGGCGCCGCCATAGATCGTATCGAGCGATTTCGGGAAGGACGACGCAAGCCGCCACGTCACCTTCGGATTGGACTGGGCGATTGCCGGCGCGGCAAGCGCTGCGGTAGCGGCCGCGGCGCCGACGCCGGTTACGCCGGCCTTGCGGATGAATGATCGACGATCCATGCACTTCCTCCCTTTCGGATCACAAGCCGACGTTCGGGAAAATCCTCATGTCCCCGGTCGGCCTGGCGGAAACAATACACAGGCAAGAAGTCGAGTCCAGCACGGCAGCCGAACCGAGCGCTGCTCCTGCAACTATAGTCTAACGCCTTCCGTGTGGCCCATGCGACACGCTAAAACTTGCCATGGCAAAGCGCCTTCGGATCGCCTATTTTACAGGCAGAATATGTCCTTGCACTGAATGGAATCCGGATCAAAAATGCAGCAGCCGCTCGTCGCCATATCGACCGACGTCCGCCAGTTCGACAACTACACCTGGCATGCCGCCCCGCAGCAATATCTGGAGGCGGCCCTCTCAGGCGCCGGTGTGTTCCCTGTGTTGGTGCCGTCCTTCGGCGACCGGCTCGACTTCGACGAGCTGCTGTCCTCGGTCGACGGCGTCATGGTCACCGGCTCGAAGTCCAATGTGCACCCTTCGCTCTATGGCGGCGACGCCAGCGAAGCCAACGGCCCCTACGATCCGGCCCGTGACGCCACCACGCTGCCGCTGATCCGCAGGGCGATCGAGCGCGGCGTGCCATTGCTTGCCATCTGCCGCGGCATCCAGGAGATGAATGTGGCGCTGGGCGGCTCGCTGGCCACCGAAATCCAGGAGCGGGAGGGATCGCACGACCACCGCGCGCCGGTGAGCGACAACCAGGATGAGCGTTTCGCCATCCACCAGACCATTTCAATCAAGCCGGGAACCTGTCTCGCCGGTGTCTTCGGCGCTGGCGACATCAAGGTCAATTCATTGCACCGTCAGGGGATCGACCGGCTCGGCTCGAAACTGCAGATCGAGGCGGTTGCCGCCGACGGCACTGTTGAGGCGGTTTCGGTTCGCGACGCCCGCGCGTTCGCGGTCGGCGTCCAGTGGCATCCCGAATACTGGGTCAAGTCGGACAGCGCCTCGGCCAAGATATTCCGCGCCTTCGGCGATGCGGTGCGCCTGCACGCGGCGGCGAGAGCCGGTGCGCGGGCGGCGGCTGAGTAAGTCAGAAATGAGATCCAAAATCATTTCAAAGCGTTAAGCCAGCGTTAACAGGTGTGGCAGGCCCTTGCTCAGCGCCGTGCCTTGACTTTTTCAGTCTCCGGCACGGGGGTGAGCGCCCGTCCTTGCGAGAACCAGGAAACCAGATTGTCGACGCACAGATCCGCCATGGCGCTGCGGGTGTGCTCGGAAGCCGAGCCGACATGGGGCAGAAGCGACATGTTTGGCGCGTCGAGCAGCGGCTGAGGCACGTTCGGTTCGTCGGCGAAGACATCGAGCCCGGCGGCGGCGATGGTTTTGTTGGCGAGTGCCGCGGCAAGTGCTGCCTCGTCCACAGTGCTGCCACGGCCGATATTGATGAAGACGCCGTTCGGGCCAAGCGCCTCAAGGATTTCGGCATTGACCGCCTTTTCGGTCGAGGCGCCGCCTGGCGCCACCGAGATCAGTGTGTCGACCGCGCTGGCCAAGCCTTTCAGCGTCGGGTGGTAGTCATAGGACAGGCCTTCGACACGGCGCCGGTTGTGGTAGGCGATCGACGACAGGCCGAACGCCTCCAGCCGCCGGGCAATGGCGAGGCCGATCCGGCCCATTCCGAAAATGCCAATCGTGCGGCCGCGCAAGGTCAGTCGGCTCAAGGGATAGTTGCCCTCGCGCACCCAGCTGCCGTCGCGCAGCCAGGTCTCGGCGCGCGGCAATTCGCGGATGGTATTTATCAGAAGCCCGAGCGCCGTGTCAGCGACCTCCTCGGTCAGTACGTCAGGCGTGTTGGTGACCATGATGCCGCGCTGCGCGGCATGGCGGGCATCGACCGAATCGTAGCCGACGCCGAAATTGGCGATGATCTCGAGGTTTGGCAGCGCGTCGATTAAGGCAGCATTGATGCCTCCGAACGAGGCAATGCCGCGCACCGTCCGGCGTATGTCATCGGTCACCAGGGATGGATCGGCGCGCTCGATCTTGACCTGCCGGAACGTTCGGTCGATGCGACCGATCGCATGGTCGTTGAATTGGCCCGGCACCAGAATGGCGACGGGCAGTGATTGTTCGGTCTTTGTCATGCACGCTCCACCGGTTTGCCGGTCGACTGGCGCACATGCAGTTCCGGCTTGATCAGTTCCTGCGACGGCCGCACCGTCTGTCCGTTGAGTTTGTCGAGCAAGGCGCTGGCGGCGCGACGGCCGACTTCGCGCTGGCCGTTCCAGACCGTGGTCAGCGCCGGTGTCGCGATTGCCGCCTCCTCGAGATCGTCATAGCCGGTGACCGATATGTCGATACCCGGCACCAGCCCGGCCCGCGCTATGCCGTTCATCAGACCGATGGCGACGAGATCATTCCAGCAGCAGGCGGCGGTCGGCTTGTCTTTCAGCGCTAAAAACTGTCCAGCCGCCTCGAAACCGGCCTGCTTGGTGCGCGGGCCGGCAATGCGCCACGATGGCCTGACCTCGAGCCCAGCCGCCTCCATGGCGTTGACATAACCCTGGTAACGATCGCGGCCGGTCGAGGTCTGGTCGGTGCCGCCGATCATGGCGATGCGCTTGTGGCCGAGCGAGATCAGATGGTTGGTGGCAAGCCCGGTGCCATAGGCGTCGTCGCCGCGAAACACCGGCACGTCGGCGCCCTCGACGGTGCGCGCGATCAAAACCGCCGGCAGGCCGTTTTCCTCGGCCATCAGGATGTCGGCGGCCGGCGTGCCGATGGCCGGCGACATGATGACACCGTCGGCGCCGAGCTGCAAAAGCGTGTCGATGAAGGTGCGCTGCTTTTCGAGCTGGTCGTAATGGTTCGACAGGATGAAGGTTTGCCGGCTGCGGTCGAGCTCGCTTTCGATCGAGCGCAGGATCTCGGCGAAGAAGGGGTTCATGATGTCGTGGACGACGACGCCGACGATGCCCGAGCGCGAGGTGCGCAGGCTGGCGGCGCGGCGGTTGTAGATATAGCCGATGGCGCGGGCGTGCTCCTTGATGCGGTCGCGCGTGGCGCCGGCGACCAGCGGGCTGTCACGCAGCGCTAGCGAAACCGTCGCCGTGGACACGCCCAGCGCATCCGCGATCGTCGAAAGCTTGATCTTCTGTGCCAGCCCTTCGCTCCCCGATCGTTTTTTTAAACTGTTTAAAGGCGGCGTTATGCCATCGATCGGCAGCAAATCAAAGTTTTTTCGCCAGCGTTTCCGCCTCCGCGTCCAGTGCTGCGTGATTGCGCAGGCGAAGCCGGTGTTCGCGATGGACGATATAGAGGCCGCTGGCGACGATGACGGCGGCGCCAATGAGCGTCCAGCGGTCGGGAAACTGGTCGAAGACGAGCCAGCCGGAAATGATCATCCAGATCATCTGCGAATACGGATAGGGAGCGAGCGCCGTGGTGGTTGCAAGCCGATAGGCCTGCACCAGGAGCCAGTGGCCGATGCCGCCGAAGACGCCCAGCATCAGCAGGATGAACCAATGCCAGCCGTCATGGGGCAGGGAAAATGAGAATGGAAGCAGGGGCAAAAGCACAACGGCCGGCGCCAGCGCCGAAAACAGGATGAGGCTCTCGGAGGTTTCCGTCGCGGCCAGGCGACGCGTCATGATGACGTAGAAGCAATTCGACAGTATCGAGCAAATGGCGAAGACATGCCCGATGCCGAAGGCGCCGATGCCCGGGCGGGTGATGATGAGGACCCCGACAAAGCCCGTCAGGATTGCCAGCCAGCGGCGCCAGCCCGCCCATTCGCCAAGCAGCGGACCGGCGAGTGCCGTGATCACCATCGGCCCGAAGAAATAGATCGACGTGGTTTCCGCCAGTTGCAGGGTCTGCAGCGCCAGAACGTTGAAAATGGTCGAGCCGAACAGGAACAGACCGCGCGCAACCTGCGCCGGCAGGTTGACGGGGCGAAAGCGTGCCGGCTCATGCCATCCGCGCAGAAACGCGCCGACCAGCAGGACATGGACGGCAAAGCGAACCCAGGCGACGATCAGCGCCGAGACGCCGGCAAGGACAAGATATTTGCTGCTGGTATCGAGGAAGGTGAAGAATACATAGACCGAAAGCATGCAAAGAATCGCCGCCGGAGGCGTCGCGCTTTCTGGATGTCTTTGGGAAGGATTCACTTGCAGGCCGGGAAAAGCTGGGCTGAAACGCACCTTTGCGGCAATTGAAGCGTTCCGGCAAGGCAAAAGCGGCTGGCATAACAATACGTGCCTACAGGCTTAGCCCTTGCGTGTCGTTATCCATCACTCCGACGATCCAGTTCGACCTTAAGCAGTCTTTTCAGTTCGAATTCTTTCTTGTTTGGTAGGCCGATCCAAGAGCGGGAGGACGATGTGCCGGATCGATGGATTGAGACCTTCCAAGGCGAGCGCCAGCATCAGTTATACGACCTCTACAGCAAAGAATGGTGGACGAATGGGCGACAGTTTGAAGATGTCATCAGGATGGTTGAGCATTCCGACTTAGCAATCGGCCTCTGTTCGGATAGCGACCAGCTGGTTGGATTCGCCCGTGTGCTGACGGACTACACGTTCAAAGCGATGATTTTTGATGTGATCGTGCATTCTGATTTTCGTGGACAGCAGCTTGGACGAGCAATCATCAATCGGATCATTGACCACGAAACACTGACAGAAGTGCGCAGTTTTGAACTCTACTGCCCCGACAACCTCATCCCGTTCTATAGTAAACTGGGCTTTGCAAAAGGAACTGCGAGTCTCTTGTTTCGGGAGCGGTAAGCATTCGTCTTCTGACCGCGTGGCTGCCATCGATGGAGTTTTGGCCCTCTAGGCGTGCATGCGGGCGCCCTTGGTGATCTTGTCGACCAGCTTCTTGTCGGCGCGCAATGCGATGCCGACGACTTTGGCGTCGTCGGGCGTGAATTCGGCAAAGACGGCGCGGTTGGCGACATCGTGGCCTGTCGAGAACATCTCCTCGACATAGAGCGACGTCGTCACGGCGCGCTCCAGCGCCCGCCGGTGGATCGCGGCAAGCGTCGGCTGGTCGGCCGAAAGCACAATGACCGGCTGGATCGAGAGCGGATTGTAGAGATTGCCGGCGCGGTCCCGGTAGGGCTCACCGATGATCTCAGGATATTGTGCGACGATGCCGCTGGTCAGGAAAGCAGTGACATTGAGCTTCTGCCAGACGGGAAGGTCATCCCTGAGCACGATTGCAAATTTCGTATCGAACATGAGACAGTCACCAGAACATGGTTGAAGCGATGCCGCACGATCTAGGCCAGCAGGCCCGCCAGGGTCTTGAACGTTTGTGCACGAGCGCGGCCGAAGATTGCATCGTCTCGGCGCCCGGCGCTGCCGGCATGGAGCGCATCGAGGCGCGGTTCCATGGCAGCGCGTTCGATCTCCACCGCCATGACACCTATGCGATCGGGGTGACGCTCTCCGGCGTGCAGCGCTTCCGCTATCGCGGCGCGATGCAGCACAGCCTGCCTGGCCAGGTCATCGTGCTCCATCCCGACGAATTGCACGATGGCGGCGCCGGCACCGAGGATGGTTTGCGCTACCGGATGCTCTATCTCGAGCCGTCGCTGATGCTGGACTGCCTCGGCGGCGCATCGCTGCCTTTCGTCAGGGAGGCCGTGGTGAGCGACCACGCTTTCTGCACGACGCTGCTTTCGGCGCTGGCACCGCTGGACCGGGAACTGGACGAGCTGTTTGTCGCCGATTTCATGGTGCAGCTCACGCAATGCCTTCGGCGGCACGCCGGCCAGCCGGCTAAGCCTATGGCAAAGACGGCCTGGCGCGCCGCAAGCCTGGCGCGGGATTATCTGGAGGACAATGCCTGGCGCACTGTGCGCTCCGAAGAGTTGGAGGCGATCACCGGGCTCGACCGCTACAGGCTGTCGCGGCACTTCCGCGCCACCTTCTCGACCAGCCCGCACCGCTTCCTGCTCATGCGGCGGCTGCAACGGGCGCGCCGGATGATCGAGGCGAACGAGCCGCTGGCGGAGATCGCCATCGCCGCCGGTTTCAGCGACCAGAGCCATTTTATCAGGCATTTCAAGAAGGCATTCGGCGTCACACCGGGACGTTGGTCGGCGCTGATCCGCCGATCGCCAATGGCGAGCTGATGCAGGTCGCCCAAAGTGTGCAAACAGCAGGCCCTCAATCAGTCGTCGAGGTCGGTGTCATCGTCGAGGAGCACCATCTCCTCGTTGGAAAGATTGGCCTCGATGCGGGCGAGCAATTTGAACAGCGCCTTCTGGTCCTTCTTGTCGAGGCCCTTCAGCGCCTGCTTTTCGGTCTTTTTCACCGATTTTTCAATAGCGTGAATGATTTCGCGGCCGGTGTCGGTCAGGAAGATATGCGCCTGACGGGCATCGTTCACCGAAGCGCGCTTTTCCAGGAAGCCTTGCGCCTGCAGCCGGTTGATGGTCTTGGTGATGGTCGGCGGACGCACGCCGAGGCGGCCGGCGAGATTGCCGGGCGTCTGGCCGTCCTCGCGATCGAGCGCCAGCATGATCTGATCCTGCCCGGCATAGAAGCCGTGCGCCAGGAGTCGCGCGGCGAGTGCCGTTCGCGCCAGCCGCGCCGCCGAATGCAGCCGGCTCATTGTCGCAGTCTTGTCCGCCTTGGCCATGGTCATCCCTCTTCGGCCGAACCGGTGCGGGCAGCATAGAAGCTGCCGGCCGGTTGGCAATCGACGATCAAAAGAATCCGGCGCCGAGAAACAGCTTTGCCGGCAAGCATTGCGATGTCCGCCGTGGTGATGCCAGATGTTTATTTCAGTTAGATGACAAACGACTTTTGGGACGGCAGGACTTTCCCCTGAGCATGGGCGGCTCCCAGATGGGGCTCAGCCGGCCTTCACCGCTACGACCAGTATCCTCCGCCTCGCGCAAGGCGGCCTGCGACAAGGGTCCGGCACGGCGCGCTACGCCGTCTCGCGCATTCGTTCGTTATAGGGCGAGACGATCGAAAAGATCTGATCGCTCAAGCCTTCGCGAAAGAACATCTGGCCGGTCATCACCGATCGTTCGTCGGGAAGACCTTGAAGTGGATGTGGGTGGCGCGGCCGCGATACGATCCATTTGGGCCGGCGATCCGTTTAGCTATCGGTTTGCCGCGTGCAAAAGCCGGGCACACACCCTATATGGAGCCGACAATCTCCTTTTCGAGGCCCAAGCATGAGCGATGCACAGACGACGCAGATACCCGTAACCGTTCTCACCGGCTATCTCGGCGCCGGCAAGACGACGCTGCTCAATCGCATCCTCTCGGAAAACCATGGCAAGCGCTATGCCGTCATCGTCAACGAGTTCGGCGAGATCGGCATCGACAATGAGCTGATCGTGGAATCCGACGAGGAAATCTACGAGATGAACAATGGTTGCGTCTGCTGCACGGTGCGCGGCGACCTGATCCGTGTCGTCGAAGGTCTGATGCGCCGGCCCGGCCGCTTCGATGCCATCGTGGTCGAAACGACCGGCCTCGCCGATCCCGTGCCGGTGGCGCAGACCTTCTTCATGGACGACGACGTGCGCTCCAAGACCAAGCTCGACGCAGTGGTGGCGCTGGTCGACGCCAAGCATCTGCCGCTGCGGCTGAAGGATTCCCGGGAAGCCGAGGACCAGATCGCCTTTGCCGATGTCGTCGTGCTCAACAAGACCGATCTGGTGACGCCGGAAGAGCTCGCCAAGGTCGAGGCGACGATCCGCGCCATAAACCCGGCGGCCAGGATCCATCGCACGACGCGCGCCGGCGTGGCGCTGTCGGAGGTTCTCGATCGCGGCGCCTTCGATCTTGCCCGGGCTCTGGAGAACGACCCGCATTTCCTCGAGGCGCATGACGAACATGATCATCATGATCACGACCATCACGATCACGATGGCCACGATCACCACCACCATGATCACGACGGGCATCGCCATCACGCCCACGCTTCCGACATCCATGACGTGACGGTGCAGTCGGTGTCGCTGCGCGGCGGCGAGATGGACCCGAAGAAATTCTTCCCGTGGATCGAGAAGGTCACCCAGATGGAGGGGCCGAACATCCTGCGGCTGAAGGGCATCATCGCGCTCAAGGGGGATGACGAGCGCTATGTCATCCAGGGCGTGCACATGATCATCGAGGGCGACCATCAGCGCGCCTGGAAGGATGGCGAGAAGCACGAAAGCCGGCTGGTGTTCATCGGCCGCGAACTCGATGCCGAGCGCCTGAAGAAGAGTTTCGAAGCCTGCCAGGCGGCTTGATCTGGCAGCCCTTTGTTCCTTCTCCCTTCTTGTGGGAGAAGGAACTGCCGCAACGCGGGCGCCCTCTCACGACGATCCGAGGTACGGGTTGAGCCCCGCAGATCAACCCCTTAAGGGTGAGGGCAGCAGAAACCTGGAATGGAATAGCTTCCCGTGCCCACAGTCGCCCCGCTCGATCTCGAAGGCCATTGCGTCGCCGCCGTCTTCCTCGGCGACGTGCCGCATTTCGCGCTGGCCGACGGCACAGTCCACCGGCTCGACCATGGCCACAAGACCGTGCAGGCCAATGACGGCTTGCTCGCCGCCTTCCATAACGTGGCTAACGACCGGCTGATCACCGGCGGCGAGGACGGCAAGGTGTTTGCTATCACCGCCGGCGGCGAGGCAGCGGAATTGGCGAGTGCCGGCAAGAAATGGATCACCAGCGTCGCCGCCGGGCCGCAGGGCGCCATCGCTTTCGCCTCAGGCAAAACCGCCTATGTACGCTTTGCTGACGGCAAGACCCGGGAGTTCGTGCATCCGCGCTCGGTCGAGGGGCTGGCCTTTTCGCCCAAGGGCATGCGCTTCGGCGTTGCCCGCTACAATGGCGCGACGCTGCATTTCCCGGCAGCCGAGGGCAAGCCGGTCGAGCTCGAATGGGCCGGCGCCCACACCGGCATCACATTCTCGCCGGACGGCGCCTTCCTCGTCACCACCATGCAGGAGAACGCGCTGCATGGCTGGAAGCTCGCCGACGGCAAGCACATGCGCATGAGCGGCTATCCCGGCAAGGTCAAAAGCCTGTCGTGGAGCGCCAAGGGCAAATGGCTGGCGAGTTCCGGCGCGCCGGCGGCGATCGTCTGGCCGTTTTCGAGCAAGGACGGGCCGATGGGCAAGGCGCCGCTGGAGCTCGGCACGCGCGGCAACGCCATGGTGACATCAGTCGCCTGCCATCCAAGCCAGGATGTGGTCGCCATCGGCTATGACGATGGCATGGTGATGGCGGTGCGCTTTGCCGACGCCAAGGAAGTGCTGCTGCGCCGGCCAGGCAAGGGCGCCATCACTTCGATGATGTGGGACAGGCAAGAGCGCCGCGTTGTCTTCGGTAGCGCCGCTGGCGACTGCGGCGTCATCGATATCTCCGCCTAGTTCGGGAAAAGTTATTCGGCTCCACAGGATACCTTGCCTTTGAGTTCAACCGGCTTGCCATCCTTGTCCGCGTCCGCCGCGGCGTCATAGATAGCCAGCGTATATTGGCCGTCATAGACGCCCTCGTCGCTGGTCTTGGTCAGGATTGTCAGTTCAACATGATTGTAGGTGTCTGCGAGCTGGTGCTCGCGGTAGATGTTCAGCCGCAATTCCTTGCCGTCGAGCCAGTATTGCGCCAGGTTTGAATCCTCAAAGACCGCCTTGCGCAGACTGTCGCCGGCCGGTCGGGCCTTGATTTCGAGATCGCCGCGAAAATTGAAGGTCGGCCCGCCCATGCCCCTTGTAACGCCGGCCTCGACCTGAAATTCCACGGCCGTATCGTCGGCGGAACACCAGATGCCGCCGCTCGCGAAGGCCGTGCCGACCGACGACAGCAGCACTGTTACGCAGATGATTCCCCGCATTTTCTACCCCCAAGCCACGAACCCTGTCCCATTGACGCCGGAAGACGATCCGGGGTCAAGCATCAGTTCTCTTCACCGTGGTCGCTGAACTATTGCAGGGCCGCGCGGCCAATTGCGGTTCCGGATGCCAACTGGCTAGAATGACGCACGAGAGAGAACCCTCATGGATACGATCGACCATTCGAAGACCGCGGCCGGCGGCATCAGCGCCGCCCGTATCGCTGAGCTGCGCAAGGTAGAGGCTGCCGTCTTCCGCCAAGCGCGGCCGAAATCGGCGGCAAAGGTCGGCAACGGCCTGCCCGGTTTCTTCGGTGGCGTGCCGATGCACTGGATGAACGACTGGCCGACGCCCTTCCCGATCCTGGTCGACAGCGCCAGGGGCGCCACGATCACCGATATCGACGGCAACCGGCTGGACGATTTCTGCCTTGGCGACACCGGCTCGATGTTCGGCCATTCGCCGCCGCCGGTCGCCCGCGCCATCGGCCGGCAGGCCGGACGTGGCCTGACCTACATGCTGCCTTCGGAAGATGCGCTGGCCATCGGCCCGCTGCTGCGACAGCGCTTCGGCCTGCCTTTCTGGCAGATCGCGACGACGGCGACCGACGCCAACCGCTTTGCGCTGCGCGTTGCCCGCGCCGTCACCGGCCGCGAGAAGATCCTGGTCTTCAACGGCTGTTATCACGGCTCCGTCGACGAGACGATGGTGCGGCTGGTCGTCGGCAGGCCGGCCAACCGGCCCGGACTGGCCGGAGAATTCCGCGACCTGACAAGGGCGACCGAAATCATCGAGTTCAACGACCTGCCGGCGCTTGAGGCGGCGCTCCGGAACAGGGATATCGCCTGCATCATCACCGAGCCGGTGCTGACCAATTCCTGCATGGTGCTGCCGGAACGCGGCTTCCACGATGCGTTGCGGCGGTTCACAAGTGCGGCTGGTACGCTGCTTCTGATCGATGAGACGCACACGATCTCGACCGGTCCCGGCGGCTACACCAGGACATACGGGCTGGAGCCGGACCTGTTCGTGCTGGGCAAGCCGATCGCCGGCGGTGTGCCGGCCAGCGTGTGGGGGATGAGCGCAGACGTCGCCACGCGCTATGCCGACTATATCAGGACCAAGGAGCCAGGCTATTCCGGCATGGGCACGACGCTGTCGGCCAATCCGCTGCAATTCGCGGCAATGCGCGCCACGCTGGAAGAGGTGATGACCGACGAGGCCTACACCCATATGGACCGGCTGGCGCGGCGGCTCGACGCCGGGTTGACCGCCGTTATAGACCGCTACCGCCTGCCCTGGCATGTCGCGCGTGTCGGTGCCCGCGTCGAGTTCATCTGCGCGCCCGGTCCGCTGAGAAACGGCGGCGAAGCGGAGGCGGCGCATGCGCCCGACCTCGAAGCGGCGATCCACGTCGCGCTGGTCAATCTGGGCGTGCTGATTGCACCCTTCCACAACATGATGCTGATCTCGCCGGCGACGAGTGCGGCCCAGGTGAACCGGCTGATCACCGCCTTCGCCGCGGTTGCGGCGAGGCTCACGGCGTGAGACAAGCTTGCGGCATGAGAGAAGCACGCAAGCCGGACTTGAGTTCCATCATCACCTCGCCTTCGGGTTCCACGCCCGCCGAGGCGCAGGCCTTTCTTGACGCACACCCGGAAATCGAAGCCTTCGATATCGTGCTGACCGACGCCAACGGTGTCGGCCGCGGCAAGATCGTGCGCCGGCACGAGTTGATGAGCATCTTCGAAGGCGGCCGGCATATGCCGATCTCGATCCTCGGCCTCGATATCACCGGCGAGGACGTGCACGAGACCGGGCTGATCTGGGCGACCGGCGACGGCGATCTCAGGGCATGGCCGATCCCCGGCACGCTGGTGCCGCTCTACGGCACGCAGCCGCCGCGCGGCCAGGTGCTGATGGCGATGTACCATCTCGACGGCCAGCCGATGTCGTCGGATCCACGGCTGGCGCTGGCCAGGCAGGTGGACATAATGGCCGCCAAGGGCCTCTATCCGGCCGGCGCCTTCGAGCTCGAATTCTTTCTGCTCGCCAACGACCGCGATGGCGACGGCAAAGTGCAGCCGGCGCATGCCGTGCTCGACGGCCGTCGCTCGGCCAAGACGGAAGTCTACTCCGTCGACCATCTGCACGGCATGGAGCCGCTGTTTTCCGACATCTATGCGGCAGCGAAGACGCAAGGCATTCCGGCCGAGACGGTCATTTCCGAATATGCGCCGGGCCAGTACGAATTGACGCTCAACTACCGCAAGGATGTGATGCGGGCGGCCGACGACCTCGTCATGCTGAAGCGGCTGGTGCGGGCACAAGCGCGCCGTCACGGCGTCACCGCTTGCTTCATGGCAAAGCCGATCGAGAAATATGCCGGCTCCGGCATGCATTTCCACGTCTCGCTGCAGGACAAGCAGGGCCGCAACGTCTTTGCCGAAGCCGGCGGCGAAAGCTGGTCGCTGCCGTTGCTGCAGGGGCTCGGTGGTCTCATCCAGACCATGGCAGAATCGATGCTGGTGTTTGCGCCGCACGCCAATTCATGGCGACGCTTCGTTTCGCAATCCTACGCCCCGGTGGCACCGACCTGGGGCGTCAACAACCGTTCGGTGGCGCTGCGCGTGCCGGCGGGTGACGCCAAGAACCGGCGCATCGAGCACCGGCCGTCAGGCGTCGACGCCAATCCCTATCTGGTGGCGGCGACGGTGCTGGCAGGCATAGTCAAGGGGCTGGATGAAGGCCTCGATCCCGGCCCCGAAACCACCGGCAACGGCTATGAGTCGTCCGAGACCCAGACCAGCATGCCGGTGGACTGGCGCGCCGCGATCGAGGCGGCACGGGCATCAAGCTTCCTGAAGGGCGCGCTTGGCGAAGACCTCCACCGGACCTTCGTGGCGATCAAGCAATCCGAATATCTGCGCGTGGCACGCACGGTCAGCGAATTGGATTATCATCTCTATCTGCACGAGGTGTAGTTCCGGACGATCTGACTGGACGGGCAGCGATCACTTTTTCGCGCCCTATGTCAAATGTGATAGCGCAACAGCGGTCTAGAACATATCATGAACATATGTCAGCGCTTCCTGTTCGCGAAAAGCTCGCAATCCTGTCCGATGCAGCCAAATACGATGCGTCCTGCGCCTCGTCAGGCTCGGCCAAACGCGATTCGCTTAAATCCGGCGGCATCGGCTCCACCGAGGGGATGGGCATCTGCCATTCCTACGCGCCGGACGGCCGCTGTATTTCGCTGCTGAAGATTCTGCTTACCAACTTCTGCATTTATGACTGCAGCTACTGCATAAACCGCTCGTCCTCGAATGTGCGCCGCGCCCGCTTCACGATCGACGAGGTGGTGAGGCTGACGATGGATTTCTACCGGCGCAACTACATCGAAGGCCTGTTCCTGTCCTCGGGCGTCATCCGCTCACCGGACGAAACGATGGGCGAGATGGTGGAGGTGGCGCGGCGGCTCAGGCTTGACGAGAAATTCTCCGGCTACATTCACCTAAAGACCATTCCCGAAAGTTCGCCGGAACTGATCGAAAAGGCAGGTCTTTATGCCGACCGGCTGTCGATCAATGTCGAGCTGCCGACAGACGAAGGCGTGAGGAAACTGGCGCCGGAAAAGAAGCCGGAAACGATCCGACTCTCCATGGCCAGGCTGCGCCAGAAGATGGAAGAAAAAGCCGCGCCGACGCTAAGGACCAAAAAGCGCGAGCGCTTTGCGCCGGGCGGCCAGTCGACGCAGATGATCGTCGGCGCCGACAAGACCTCCGACGACGGCATCCTGCAGGCCAGCGCGCGGCTCTACGGCAGCTACCATCTGCGGCGCGTCTACTATTCCGCCTTCAGTCCGATCCCGGATTCGTCATCATCCCTGCCGTTGCAGAAACCGCCGCTGATGCGCGAACACCGGCTTTACCAGGCCGACTGGCTGATGCGCTTCTATGGATTTTCACAGCCGGAGATTCTAGACGGGAGCAGCGACGGCATGCTCGACCTCGCCATTGACCCCAAGCTGGCCTGGGCATTGCGCAACCGCGGACGATTTCCGGTCGACATCAATCGCGCCGACCGCGAAGCGCTGCTACGCATTCCAGGTCTCGGCACGAAGGTGATCGCTAAAATCCTGGCGACCCGCCGCCACCGGCGGCTGCGGCTCGAAGATGTCGGGCGCCTCTGCCATTCGATCGCCAAGCTGAGGCCGTTCATCGTTGCCGAAGGTTGGTCGCCGGGCACGCTCACCGACACGCAAGGCCTGCGCGACAAGATCGTGCGATCCTGCGAACAACTCTCGCTGTTTTGACCATGCATAGGCCAACCATCCGAACCGACGAGCTCGATCTTGCCACGCATATTGTTTGGCTCGATAGCGAAACCGATTTTGCCGGTTGGCGCGACGCGGCACGGCAACTGGCGCTGAACGAGATCGCGCCCGACGACATAGGCTGGCACGTCACCCCGAGCTCCAGTCAGCGCCGGAACAGGTTGCCGGCTGTCCCGCCTGATGCGCGGCTCGTCGTGCCACGCGAATTCATCGAGCATGCAGAAACGGCCTTCTGCCACTCCGATCCCGATCGTTTCGCTTTCCTCTACCGGTTCCTGTGGCGGCTTCGCACCGAACCGAAGCTGCTTGCCATCGCGTCGGATGGCGATACGAGGCGCCTCGAGACCATGGAAAAGGCGGTTCGGCGCGACATCCACAAGATGCGCGCCTTTGTGCGCTTCCGAAGGATCGGCGAGGGTACCGATGAGCGCTATGTCGCCTGGTTCGAGCCCGATCATTTCATCGTCGAGCGCAATGCAGCTTTCTTCGTCAGGCGCTTCACTGGCATGTGCTGGACCATTCTGACGCCGCATGCTTCCGCCGACTGGGATGGCGAACGACTGGCGATCGGGCCCGGTGCGGCCAAGGGCGATGCGCCGGCGCAGGACGATACCGAGGCGCTGTGGCGCACCTACTTCGAAAACATCTTTAATCCGGCACGGCTGAAGGTGAAGGCGATGCAGAAGGAGATGCCGAAGAAATATTGGCGGAACCTTCCCGAGGCTTCGCTCATTCCAGAGCTGATCGCGGGAGCGGACAAGGCCGCCAAGGATATGATTGCCAGAATGCCAACCACGCCGGCGCCGCACCACGCCAAGGTGCAGGCCAAGCACTGGTCAAGGCGCGAGCCGGCCGAGGCACCCGATGATGACGCAAGCTCGATCTCCGAATTGCGCGAGGCCGCCAAGGGTTGCCGGCGATGCCCGCTGTGGCGTGACGCGACACAGACGGTTTTCGGCGAAGGGCCTGATGACGCAGGTGTGGTTTTCGTCGGCGAACAGCCGGGCGATCAGGAGGATCTGGCTGGCAAACCATTCGTCGGCCCGGCCGGCAAAGTCTTTGATGCCATACTGGACGATGCGGTTGTTGACCGACAGAAAGTCTACGTCACCAACGCGGTCAAGCATTTCAAGTTCGAGCCGCGCGGCAAGCGCCGCATCCATTCCAAGCCGAATGCCGGCGAGGTGCAGGCCTGCCGCTGGTGGCTCGACAGGGAGCTCGAACTGATCAAACCCAATCTGGTGGTGGCGCTCGGCGCGACTGCGGCGCAGTCGCTGCTCGGCAAAGCCGTGCCGGTGACGAAAATGCGCGGCGAGGTGATGCAGCGCGAGGACGGCCTGCGCGTGTTCATCACCATTCATCCTTCCTTCATCCTGCGCATCCGTGAGCCGGCCGACAAGGAAGCCGAGCGCGAGCGCTTCTTGCAGGACATGAAGGCGGTGAGGAGGCTGATGGCGGCCTGAAGGTTCGGACGCACCTATCTGATGAATATCGCTCTGAGATCGTTCACATTCGTCCCGGTCGGGCCCGGCACGAAAAGATCGCCTGTCGCATTGAAGGCGGTCCAGGCATTGTTGCCGGCAAGCATGGCCTTGGCATCGACGCCCGATGCCCGCATCCGCGACACCGTCGAACCGTCGGCAAAGGCGCCGGCATTGTCTTCAGAGCCGTCGATGCCGTCGGTGTCGGCGGCCAGCGCGTGGACATCTCCCGCACCGCTGATGCCAATGGCGAAGGCGAGCAGGAACTCCGAGTTGCGGCCACCCTTGCCTTTTGCCCGCACCGTCACAGTCGTTTCGCCGCCGGACAGGATGAGCACCGGCTTGGCGAAAGGCCGGTTGCGTGTCGCCACCTCGCGCGCGATGGCGGCATGGACGCCGCCGACCTCGCGCGCCTCGCCCTCAATGGAATCGGACAGGATGACTGCCTTGATGCCCTGGCGTCGGGCTTCCGCTGAAGCGGCTTCCAGCGACACGCCGGCCGAGGCGATCAGATGCACCTCATTGCGCGAAAAGCGCGGATCGTCGGCGTGCGGCGCATCGGCTGCCGGCGAATTGATGTGCGCCATGACGGAGGCCGGCAGTTTCATGCCATAGGCGGCGATCGAGGCCAGGGCGTCTTCGCGGCTGCCGGCATCCGGCACGGTCGGGCCGGAGGCAACCAGAGCCGGATTGTCGCCGGGAATGTCGGAAACGACCAGCGACACCACTTTAGCCGGATGAGCAGCGGCCGCCAGCCTGCCACCCTTGATGGTGGAAAGATGCTTGCGGATGGTGTTCATCGCCGCGATCGGCGCGCCCGAGGCGAGCAGCGCTTCGTTGACGGCGATCTCGTCGGCTAGCGTCAGGCCGTCTGCTGGCGAAGGCAGCAGCGCCGAGCCGCCACCCGAAATCAGCGCCACGACCAGATCGTCCTCGGTCAAGCCCTGGACCTTCGCCAGCAGCCGACGCGCGGCCTCGAGACCGGCCGCGTCCGGCACCGGATGCGCCGCTTCGATAATCTCGATGCGCTGGCATTTGGCGCCGTAGCCGTAGCGGGTGACGACCAGCCCGTCGATCGGCCCATCCCAGACCTTCTCGAAAGCCGCCGCCATCTGCGCCGAACCCTTGCCAGCGCCAATGACGATGGTGCGCCCCTTTGGTTTTGCCGGCAAATGATCCCTTATGGTTCGCTCGGGATCGGCGGCGGCCACAGCGGCGTTGAAGATGGCGGTGAGGAAAAGTTTGGGGTCGATCTCTGTCATTTTGCTTCCGGCGGCAATGCCAAATCGCGCCCGTCAATGCCGAGATGCTCGCACAATGCGTCGACGACCACGCCATGGTCCTCGCGCTCGGGCAGACCGGAGACGGCGATCACGCCGACGACGCCGGCGCCCTTGACCGTGATGGGAAAACCGCCGCCGGCCATCACATAGTCGGCAATGTCCAACCCCTCGCCGACCTTGAAGCTGCGGTCGGGGCGCTGCTGCTCCAGAACCATGCGATAGGTGCTCTTGAGGTAGCGTCGCACCACATTGATCTTGCGCCGCGCCCAATCCGGATTGGAGGCGTTGGAGCCAGGCATGGCGGCATAGAACAGCGGCCGGTCGAAGGTTCTGATATCGACGATGATGGGCAGGTCTTGCCGGAGCGCCCGATCGCGGATCGCCGAGCCGATCTGGAAGGCGACGGCCTCGTCGAAGGCCGGGAAGACGAGCGTGGCTTCCTGTTTCTTGATCAGAGCGATGTCATCCGCAACGGCCATGTCGTTTCCCTGTCAATTTCGCCGCACGCTTTGACCGATGGCTGCCGCCGGGTCAAGCGATGAGTAGTGTCAAGCGATGAGTGGTGACAGGCGACCAGCAGGGAGCGCGCTAAGTCGCCATGTCGCTCTTCGCCGCCCGGCCCGCGACATAGACCTCGCGCACGGCGCGGTCGTCGCCCAATGTCTGCAGCAGAAACAGTTCCTCCGCCAGGGTCTCAATGGTTTCCATCCTGAGCCGCATCGCTGGCGTGGCGCGCGCGTCGAGCACGACGATGTCGGCGTCAGTATCCAGGTCCAGCGTGCCGACCTTTTCCACGACCGACAGCGCCTCGGCATTGCCGCGGGTGAGCTGCCAGAAGGACTGGAACGGGTTGAGCTTCTCGCCGTTCAGCGCGATGACCTTGTAACCCTCATCCATGGTGCGCAGCATGGAATAGTTGGTGCCGCCGCCGACATCGGTGGCGGCGGCGATGCGGAGTGCCTTGTCACGACTGCGGAAGCGCTGATAGTCGAACAGGCCAGAGCCGAGGAACAGGTTCGACGTCGGGCAGAAGACCGCAATCGATCCCGCATCCGAAATCGCATCGGCTTCGCGTTCCGACAGATGGATGCAATGGCCGAGCAGGCTTCTTTTTCCCAGCAGCCCGTAGTGTTCGTAGACGTCGGTGTAGTCGCGCAATTGCGGGTAAAGTTCTCGGGTAAAGGCGATCTCGGCGTGGTTTTCCGAAAGATGCGTCTGCATGTGCAGATCGGGATGCTCGCGGCAGAGCGCGCCCGCCATCTCCAGCTGCTCGGGCGACGAGGTGATGGCGAAGCGCGGCGTGATGGCATAAAGCTGGCGCCCCTTGCCATGCCATTCCTCGATCAGCGCCTTGCTGTCGTCATAGCCCGATTGCGGCGTGTCGAGCACGCCTTCAGGCGCGTTGCGGTCCATCATCACCTTGCCGGCGATGTTGAGCATGTTGCGGTGATGCGACTCGGCAAAGAAAGCCTCGGCCGACGCCTTGTGCACCGAACAATAGGCGGCGACCGTCGTCGTGCCATGTCTCACCATCTCGTCGAGGAACAGCCTGGCGATGCGGCGGCCGTGCTGGGCGTTCCGGAATTTCGTTTCCTCGGGAAACGTGTAGGTGTTCAACCAGTCGAGCAGTTCGGCGCCATAGGATGCGATGACCTGCATCTGCGGAAAATGCGCATGCGCATCGATGAAGCCCGGCAACAGCAAATGCGGCCTGTGGTCGATTTCTTCGACCCCTTGGCCGGCCTGTTTCTCGACCTCGGCATAGGCGCCGGCAGCGACGATCCGGCCGTCGCGGATGAGCAGGCCGCCATCGCCCTCGTAGCGCCAGGCGGCATGATCGTCGATGGTCTCGGGCCAGCGCAGGAAGGACAGCGTGCGGCCGCGCAAAAGTATGGAAGTCATGCTATTTTCCCGCGCCTTCGAACCAGGTCACAAGAAGCGCCCGCTCCTTGTCGCTGATCTCTGTGACATTGGCAGGCGGCATGGCGTGGCTGCGGCCGGCCTGCAAATAGACTTCGCGGGCATGCTCGGCTATGGCTGCATCGGTATCCAGCATCACCCCTTTCGGCGCGTGGTAGATACCTTCATAGACCGGCTCCTGCGTGTGGCACATCGAACAGCGACCAAGCACGGTGTCGCGCACGGCGGGGAAATGTGCCGATGCGATGTAAACCTCTGCCCCGGCGGAAGCCTTGGGCTCGCCGGTCAGCACCTTGGGGGCCGTCGACAGCCAGATGATGATGACGAACAGGATGGCGGCGGCGAGCCAGGTCCAGGTCGGATTGCCCTTGCGCGCATGGACGGTGTTGAAATAGTGCCGGATCAGCACGCCGATGATGAACACCAGTGAGGCGATGACCCAGTTGAACTCAGTAGCAAATGCCAGCGGATAATGGTTCGACAGCATGAGGAACAGGACGGGCAGCGTCAGGTAGTTGTTGTGCAACGAGCGCTGCTTGGCGATCTTGCCATATTTTGGATCGGGCTTGCGACCGGCGATCAGGTCGGCGACGACGATCTTCTGGTTGGGGATGATGACCATGAAGACATTGGCCGACATGATCGTGGCGGTGATGGCGCCGAGATGCAGGAAGGCGGCGCGGCCGGTGAACAGATGGGTAAGCCCCCAGGCGATGAACACCAGAACGCCGTAGAGCACGAGCATCAGGCCGGTGTCGCTTTTGCCGAGCGGCGAACGGCACAGCAGATCGTAGACCACCCAGCCGACGCCGATGGTCGCCAACGACAGCAGAATGCCTGTAGGCACCGACATTGGCAGCACGTTCGGATCGATCAGGAACAGGTCTGCGCCGGCGTAGTAGACGACGCACAGCATGGCGAAGCCCGACAGCCAGGTGGCGTAGGATTCCCATTTGAACCAGGTCAGATGTTCAGGCATTTCGGCCGGCGCCACCAGATATTTCTGGATGTGGTAGAAGCCGCCGCCATGCACCTGCCACTCCTCGCCGAAGGCGCCGGCAGGCATGCCCGGACGCTGGCGCAGGCCAAGGTCAAGCGCGACGAAATAGAAGGACGAGCCGATCCAGGCGATGCCGGTGACGACGTGCAACCAGCGCACGGCGAAACTCAGCCAGTCCCAGAAAATCGCGAAATCCATCATTGAAGTCGTCCCTGCCGATTGGCTGACTTTACGGTGTGGAGCGCAAACGGAAAGAGGCGAGGTGTACGATGACTTTCAAAAAAAAATGGAAAATACTAGGTTGATCGCTGCAAACCGGCGAAGGTGCTCCATATGGCATATCTCGACAACATCGCCGTCTTCGTCCGTGTCGTCGAGCTCGGCAATCTGTCGGCGGCGGGGCGCGACATGCGCATCTCGCCGGCGGTCGCCTCCAACCGTATCAAGGAGCTGGAGAAACATCTCGGCGTCAGGCTGTTCAACCGCACGACCAGGCAATTGATGCCGACAGAGCACGGCACGGTTTTTTACTCGGGCGCCAAGCAGGTGCTGGAAGCGATCACCGAGGCGGAAGCCGCAGTCAGCGCCTTGTCGGGCCAGCCGCGCGGCACCATTCGCGTCACGGCGCCCTTGGGTCTTGGCCGCCGGCTGGTGGCGTCGGGCATTCCCGATTTTCACGACAAATACCCGGATATCGAGGTCCGGCTCAGGCTCTCCGATCACAATGTCGACATCATGAAGGAAGGCATCGACGTCGCCTTCCGGCTGGGAATCATCGAGGATTCCAGCCTCAGGATGCGCGGCATCATGGAATGCGAACGGGTGCTGGTGGCGGCGCCGAAATATCTGGAGGCGCGCGGCGAGCCTGAAGAGCCGCAGGAATTGATCGGCAAGAAGCACGACTGCCTGATGCTGCGCTATTCCGGCGCGC
Organism: Mesorhizobium sanjuanii; assembly: GCF_002529485.1. Lineage (NCBI taxonomy): Bacteria > Pseudomonadati > Pseudomonadota > Alphaproteobacteria > Hyphomicrobiales > Phyllobacteriaceae > Mesorhizobium > Mesorhizobium sanjuanii. The sequence continues at coordinate 11,230 of NZ_NWQG01000084.1, read as the reverse complement.
GCGAATATGTGTGGACGTTGCAGACGGCGGACGGTCCGCGCAAATTCGAGGTGCACGGCCCCTACGACACCGACGATGGTGATGTGCTGACCGGCTGGGCGCTGTCGGGCCGCGGCATCATCAACAAGCCGCGCTTCGAGGTCGAGCCGTTCATCCGCGACCGGCGGCTGAAGGTGATCCTAGCCAATGCGCCGCCGACGCCGGTGCAATTCGCCGCCGTCTACCCGCACAAGAAGCTGCAGGACCCGAAGGTGCGGCTCTTGCTCGACTTCATGGCCGAGCGTTGCCAGCGGCTGATCAAGGATATTCTTGCCGGCAAGTAGGTGCTGGCCGGCAAGTGGGGGCCCGCTGGTCTATTCGCCGGGCTTGCCTTGCGTACCGGCGAACTTAGGTTGGTGCCATGCACCTCGCCGTTTCGCTCAACATCGCTGCCGCCAACGGACAGCCCGCTCCAGACTTCGGTCAGATCAGGACTTTCGTGCGGAAGGCAGAGGCGGCCGGCATCGACATGGTCGTGATTTCCGACTCCGCGGATGGGTTATCAAGCAGCCTGTTCGAAGCGACAACGCTGCTAGCGGCCCTGGCGACCGTCACCGATAAGATCGGCCTCGTGGCCCGCGCCTCGACACTCGCCCACCAGCCCTACAATCTGGCGCGTCGTTTTGCTTCGCTCGACATTATCAGCCACGGCCGTGCCGGCTGGAGCGCGACCATGGCGCAGGATCCGCGCGAAGCGGCCAATTTCAGCCGGCCGGAAGGGTTTTCGCCGGAGGAGTTCCGCCGCCGCGCGGAAGAATTCATTAGCATCGTCAAAGGCTTGTGGAAGGGGTGGGATGCGGATGCTCTGCTGTTCGACAAGGCGGGCGGCCGCTTCCACGACCCGGAAAAGATGCATCTGCTCGACCACAAGGGCGCGTTTTTCTCGGTGCGCGGGCCGCTCAATGTGGCGCGCTCACCGCAGGATACACCGGTGCTGGTGATGTCCGGCCTGGCGGAGGCCGACCTCGATTTCGCCGCCCGTGCCGCCGACGTCATCATGCTCGATGAAGGGCCGTCGGCGGGCGCGAAGGCAGACGATCTGAAACGCCGGGCGCTTGCCGCCGGACGCGCGGACGCACTGAAGGTGCTGATCACCATCGCCGCTGAAAGGCTGGAAGCATCGCCCGGCCCCGAAGGCTGCGACGGCTTCAATGTAGTCTTGCCGGCTGACCTTTCGGCGCTCGACGATTTTGTCGACCGCGTGCTGCCGGAGCTTCGCCGGCGCGGCCTGCCAAGGCCTGAAGGCGCGACGCTGCGCGCGCATCTCGTACTTGGCGGGAGCGACAGGCCATGAGCGCGAGCAAGAGGCAGATGAAGCTCGGCGCCTTTCTGTGGGCGACGGGCCACCACATCGCCGCCTGGCGCCACCCACAGGCGCATGTCACGGCGGGGATCGACATCGACCACTACATCCAGCTGGCACGCATAGCGGAAGCGGCGAAGTTCGACATGATCTTCTGCGAGGACGCGGCCGGCCTGCGCGAAGCCGATGTCGGTATCGCCAGCCAGACCTCGCGTTCGATCGGCCTCGAGCCGATCAGCCTGCTTTCGGCTCTCGCCGTCCAGACCGAACGCATCGGCCTCGTCTCCACGGCTTCGACCAGCTACAACGAGCCCTACGGGCTGGCGCGTACCTTTCTGTCGATCGATCACTTGAGCGGCGGCCGCGCCGGCTGGAACCTGGTGACATCGGCGAGCCCCATCGAAGCCGCCAATTTCGGCTCGACGGGGCTCAGGCCGCACGCAGACCGCTATGAACGCGCGCGCGAGTTCGCCGAGGTGGTGTCAGGACTTTGGCAAGGCGGCAGCTTTCAAGGCCATGACGGCCAGAGCTTTTCGGTGCGTGACCCGCTCGACCTGCAGCGCTCGCCCCAGGGTGCGCCGGTGATGGTCCAGGCAGGCGCCTCGGATCTCGGCCGCGACCTTGCCGCCCGCACTGCAGATGTGGTGTTTACGGCCGCGCAGACTTTTGAGGAAGCAAAAGCCTTCTACGACGATCTCAAGGGGCGCATGACGGGCTATGGCCGCGAACCCGACGACATCAAGATCATGCCGGGCGTGTCGCCCGTGGTGGCCGAAACGGAAGCGGAAGCCCGCGAGAAATATGAGGAATTGCAGGAGCTGATCCCTGACGATGTCGGCGTCGCGCTGCTGTCCAGCTATCTCAGCATCTCCGATCTTGGACGCTATCCGATTGACGGACCGATGCCGGAATTGCCTGAGACAGAGGGCATGAAAAGCCGACAGGCGCTGGTTGTCGAGCAATCACGCCGCGACGGTCTTTCCATCCGCCAGCTTGCCCGTCATTTCGCCGGCGCACGCGGCCACTGGCGCATCGTCGGGACGGCCGCGCAGGTCGCGGACGAGTTGCAGGCGCGGTTCGAAGGCGGCGCTGCCGACGGCTTCAACGTCATGCCGTCCTGGTTTCCCGGCGAGCTCGATGCCTTTTGCGCTCTGGTCGTGCCGGAACTGCGCCGGCGCGGGCTGTTCCGCACGGACTATCAAGGGCACACGCTGCGCGACCATCTGGGCTTGAAACGACCCGCTTGAGACCGAGCTGCGCCTACGCCTCGCCCATCGTCCGGGCGGTGCCTGAAACCCTGATTGAGCCGCCGGGCGCGGGCGGAATGTCGGCATGCAGACGCGAGCGCATGCCCATATCCTCACCTTGTACGAAATCGACGGCGCCTTCATGCGGCCAGCCAATGTCGCGCAGATAGCCGGCGAAGGCGGCCGTCGAGGCCCCTGTGGCCGGGTCCTCGTAGACGCCGCCGGATGCAAACGGATTGCGGGTGTGGAACAGACGCGGCGTTTCGGCATAGGCAAGCAGGATCGTGACCAAGCCTTCGCGCCGCATCAGGGCCTGTCCGGCTTTCAGATCGTAGGCCATGGCGGCCAGCGCCTCGCGCGAGTTGAGCGCCAGCACAAGATGGTCGGCACCACCATGGATCAAGGCCGGTGGAATGGCCGCATCGAGATCGCTTGACGTGTAGCCGAACAGCGCCAGCGCCTCGGCAACCAGCTCCGGCGGAGCCGGCTTGCTGCGTGTCGGCGGAGACTGCAACGCGGCAGCGATGGTCGCACCATCGCGAAACCCCTCGACGGTTATGCTGGCCTGGTTGAGGATCAGCGCGAAAACGCCATCGCCGAACCGCCGGACCAGCGCCGCGCCTAAGGCGATTGTGGCATGGCCGCAGAACGGAACTTCCGACTCCGGCGAGAAATAGCGGACCCGCCAGCTATCGCCGTCCGGTGCGGCAAAAGCGGTTTCCGAAAATCCGACCCGCGCCGCCATGCGCTGCATCTCGGCCGCGTCGGGCAAGACATCGCCTATCAGCACTCCGGCCGGATTGCCGCCGGCATCACCATCCGAGAAGGCCGCAATTTTCAGAACGTTCATGTGTCTTCGCCTCGTGTCCCCAAGCCGGTGGATACAGCAAAAGCGTTCTGCGGGCGATTGGAAACGAAGAAACCGATGAGCCGCCGCGACATGTCCCATGAGGCTTAGCCGGACTTGTCATGCTGGACCTGTTGGCCGGCATTTGATGCCGTCGTGTGAGCAACCAGCGCCGTCATGATCTCGGCCGCCGCAAACGCCGCGATCACCCGCGGCCGCTTGTCCCTCACGGCATCGCCGCCAATCGGCGAGACGAGGCGGGCGAATTCCGCCTCGGTGCCTTCCGCCGACTTCAGGAACCAGTTTTTGAACGTCGCTTTCTTGGTCTTCGAGCCGATCATGCCGACATAGGCGGTGTCGCCACGCTTCAGCACCTCGGCGACGATCAGAAAATCGAGAGCGTGGTCGTGCGTGAGGATGACGAAAGCGGCTCCCGCCGGCGCCTCGCGCACCACGGCCTCGGGCATCGGCGTCAGCCTGGTCTCGACCGTTTCCGGCATGCCTTCCAGCGCATCCTCTCGCGTCTCGACGACGACGACATGCACCGGCAGCAGGGCCGCCGCCGCCGCCAGTGCTTGGCCGACATGGCCGCCGCCGAAGAGGAAGACGTGCGGCAGGTTGGCCTCCTCGGTTTCCGCCGCTGTGACAAGTTCCCGCGCCAGCGCCGCATCGACGAGCCGGATCAGCACTTCGACACGTCCACCGCAGCACTGGCCGATCTCCGGCCCGAGCGGCACGTCGAGCGTGGCGCGGATACCCCTCCCCCTTGAGGGGAGGGTGGCGGCGAAGCCCTCGGGTGGGGTCGCCGCGGCAGCGCTCGACGCCTTGGCGGTGCCTTCTGAGACGACCCCCTCTGACCGCTTCGCGGTCATCTCCCCCTCAAGGTGGGAGAAAAGCAGCTGCCGGGCCTTGTCGATCGCCATGTATTCCAGCTGGCCGCCGCCGATCGTGCCCGAGATCGCCGACGCCGAGACCAGCATGAAGGCGCCCTTCTCGCGCGGCGTCGAGCCCTTGGTCGCCGCGACTTCGACCAGCGCAATGCGGCCCTGGCCGGCAAGGAAGTCATTCAGGCTTTGCACTTTCGAGTTCATCATCTGCATTCCCAACTGGGAAATATAGAGTTTTCGGCCTCATTTGCACGTTCTTGCCGGAGTCAAGCCCTGGCCTTCAGCCGCTCGATCGCCATCAGCACCTGTTCCGGCGTCGCTGGTGCGTCGAGGCGTGGGCAGACCTTATGATCGGCAACGCTCGCCACAGCATCCGACAGCGCATGCAGAACCGACATGCCGAGCGGGAAAGGCGGCTCGCCGACGGCCTTGGAGCGGTGCACCGTCGGTTCATGCGCTTCCGGCCAGTCGGCCAGCGTGACGTTGAAGATCTTCGGCCGGTCCGAGGCCAGGGGGATTTTGTAGGTCGACGGTGCATGGGTGCGCAACCGGCCCTTGGCGTCCCACCACAATTCCTCCGTCGTCAGCCAGCCCATGCCCTGGATGAAGCCGCCCTCGACCTGGCCGAGGTCGATGGCGCGGTTCAGCGAGCGGCCGGTCTCGTGCAGGATGTCGGTGCGCTCGACAACATATTCTCCGGTCAGCGTGTCGACCGAGACTTCCGAGCAGGAAGCGCCATAGGCGAAATAGTAGAAGGGACGGCCCTGGCCCTTGTCGCGATCCCAGTGGATCTTCGGCGTCTTGTAAAAACCTGCCGCTGAGAGCTGGATACGGGCCATATAGGCCTGCTTGATCAAGTCGGCGAAAGCGATCTCCTGGTTGCCGATGCGTACCCGGTTTGGCAGGAACAGCACCTGGTCGCGCGGCACCTGGTATCTTTCGGCGGCGAAATCGGTCAGCCGATCCTTGATCTGCCGGGCGGCGTTCTGCGCCGCCATGCCATTGAGGTCGGAGCCGGACGAGGCAGCGGTGGCTGAAGTGTTCGGCACCTTGCCGGTGGTGGTCGCGGTGATCTTCACCTGGTCGATGTCGATCTGGAACTCTTCGGCCACCACTTGCGCGACCTTGAGGTAAAGGCCCTGCCCCATCTCGGTGCCGCCATGGTTCAAATGCACGGAACCGTCGGTGTAGACATGCACCAGCGCGCCGGCCTGGTTGTAGTGCGTGGCGGTAAACGAGATGCCGAACTTGACCGGCGTCAGCGCCAGACCGCGCTTGATGAAGCGGCTGTTGGCGTTGAAGGCCTGTATGGTGCGGCGGCGTCTCGCATAGTCCGAGCTCGCCTCCAATTCGGCGACGATGCGATGGATGATGTTGTCCTCGACCGTCTGGTGATAGGGCGTGATGTTGCGATCTGAGGTGCCATAAAAGTTCTGCTTGCGGATCTCAAGCGGATCCTTGCCGACCGCGAAGGCGACCTCGTCGATGACACGCTCGGCGCCGACCATGCCTTGCGGACCGCCGAAGCCGCGAAAGGCGGTGTTCGACACGGTGTTGGTGTAGAGCGGCGCCGACTGTGCGTGCACCGCCGGCCAGAAATAGGTGTTGTCGCAGTGGAACAGCGCGCGGTCGGTGACCGGGCCGGACAGGTCCGACGAGAAGCCGCAGCGCGCCGCGAACATGAAGTCGACGCCGAGGATGTTGCCGTCATCATCGAAGCCGACCTCGTAGTCGACGAGGAAGTCATGACGCTTGCCGGTGGCGATCATGTCGTCGTCGCGGTCGGGGCGGATTTTTACCGCGCGGTGATGCCGTTTCGCAGCGATTGCCGCGAGTGCGGCGAACTGGTTGCCTTGCGTTTCCTTGCCACCAAAACCGCCGCCCATGCGGCGGATTTCCACCGTGATGGCGTTGCTCGGCACGCCGAGCGCGTGGCTAACCATATGCTGGACTTCGCTCGGATGCTGGGTCGAAGAATAGATGGTAACATCCTGGTCCTCGCCGGGAATGGCCATGGCGATGTGGCCTTCGAGATAGAAATGCTCCTGGCCGCCGATGCGCATCTCCCCCTTGAGCCGGCGCGGCGCCGCCTTGATCGCCGCGGCGGCATCGCCACGCTTGAGAGTAAGCGGCGGTGTGACCAGCTTGTCCTTGCGGGGATCGAGCTCGCCGATGTCTGTGACGAAAGGCAATTCCTTGTACTCGACCTTGGCCAGCCTGGTGGCGCGGCGCGCCTGTTCGCGGGTCTCGGCGATAACACAGAAGATCGGCTGGCCATGGAATTGCACCTTGCCGTCAGCAAGCACCGGCTCGTCATGGCGGCCGGTCGGCGAAATGTCGTTTTCGCCGGGAACATCCTTGGCCGTCAGCACGTCGACGACGCCGGGGGCCGTACGCACCGCCGACAGGTCCATTTTCGTGATGGTGGCGTGCGTTGCATTGGAAAGTCCGACGCAGCCATGCAGCGTGCCCGCCGGCTCCGGCATGTCGTCGATATAGACGGCGGTGCCACTGACATGCTTGTGCGCGGAATCATGGCGCTGGTCGGTGGCGACGCCGCCCTTGATCTTCTGCGCCTTGAGGTTGGGGGTCGCGTGCTTGTTCATCAGGCTGCCTCGTACCGCATCACCTGGATCGGCGCCTTGGTGCCGCTGGTTTCGGCGAAGAAACGCAGCAAAAGGTTCCTCGCCGCCAGCGCCCGATATTCGGCGCTTGCCCGCATATCGGTCAGCGGCGTGAAGTCGCTGGTGTACTCGGCCATCGCCGCCTCCACCGCTGCTTCCGTCCAAGGCTTGCCGAGCAGCGCCTTTTCGACCGCGGAAGCCCGCTTCGGCGTCGCCGCCATGCCGCCATAGGCGATGCGGATATCGGCCACGCTGCCGTCCTTGGCGAGCGTCAGATTGAAGGCGCCGAGGGCCGCGGTGATATCCTCGTCGCGGCGCTTGGTGATCTTGTAGACGGCAAACTTTGTGCCCTTGGCCGGCACCGGCACATGCACGGCCTCGACGAATTCGCCCGGCTGCCGGTCCTGCTTGCCATAGGCTATGAAGAAATCTTCCAGCGGAATCGTCCGCCGCTTCTTGCCGCGACGCAACGTGAGCCGTGCGCCGAGCGCGATCAGCGGCGGCGGTGTGTCGCCGATCGGCGAGCCGTTGGCAATGTTGCCGCCAATCGTGCCCATGTTGCGCACCTGCTCGCCGCCGATGCGGTCGAACAGCGGTCCCAGCGCCGGGATGCGCTTCGACAGCAGCGCGAAGGCGTCGCTGTAGGTGACGCCGGCGCCGATCGAAATGACGCCCTTGTCCTCGGAAATCGTGCACATCCCGTCGAGATTGCCGATGAAGACCGCCGGCGCAATGTCGCGCATATGCTTGGTGACCCACAGGCCGACATCGGTCGAGCCGGCAACGATGGTGGCGCCAGGCTCCTTGTCGAGCACGCTCGCCAGATCGTCGGCGTCGGCCGGCACGACCATCCTCTGCTTGCCCGAGCCGATCTCGACGCGCGCACCATCCTTCATCGCCGCAAGCCTGGTGGTGACCGCCTTGCGCTCGGCTGCCAACGGGTCCTTGGCCGCCTTGCCGTAGCTGGAAATGGCGCGTGCCGCGCGCACGATCGCCTCATAGCCGGTGCAGCGGCAGAGATTGCCCTGCAGCGCCTTTTCGATCGCCGCATCCGACGGCTCCGGCGAGCGCATCCATAGCGCGTAGAGCGACATGACGAAGCCCGGCGTGCAGAAACCGCATTGCGAGCCGTGGAAATCGACCATCGCCTGCTGCACGGGGTGCAGCTTGCCAGCCTCGCCGCGCAAATGCTCGACGGTGACGACGTGCGTTCTGTCGAGCGAGCCGAGGAAGCGGATGCAGGCGTTGACGCTTTCATAAACCAGCCTGCCGGCGGAAAGCCGCCCGACCAGCACGGTGCAGGCGCCGCAATCGCCTTCGGCGCAGCCCTCCTTGGTGCCGCGCAGTGAGCGGTTGAGCCTGAGCCAGTCAAGCAAGGTCGCGTCAGGCGCGACAGTCGTCAGCGCCACATCCTCGCCGTTCAGGATGAAGCGGATCTCGTTGCGGGTCTTGAGCCTGGCCATGTCTCAGCTCCCCCTGTAGGTCGAATAGCCGTAGGGCGAGATCAGCAACGGCACATGATAGTGCACCGGTTCGGCCATGCCGAAGCGGATCGGCACGCTATCGAGAAAGGCCGGTTCCGACAGCTTTGTTCCCTGTCGGCGCAGATAGTCGCCGGCGGCAAAGACCAGTTCGTATTCACCGGCGCGGAAGTCGGCGCGGGCAAGCAATGGCACGTCGCAGCGGCCGTCATCATTGGTGACCACCGTCTTCAGATGGGTGCGCGTGTCGCCGTCGAGACGGTAGAGCGCGATCGACAGGCCTGCCGCCGGGCGGCCGGTCGCGGTGTCGAGGACATGGGTCGTCAGACGCCCGCCATCGGCTTTCGACGTTTCTGCCACCTAGCCGTCTCCTATTTCCGATATGAACGAATTGGCCCGGTACAATCGAACATAGTGATGAATTGTGCGCCCATTAAAGGCCATGCATAAGTCCCGGTCGAGCGGAGCCCGACAAAAACACTTTCAAAAATTTTCAGGGGAATGCGCGAGCAACCCTTTCGATATCCTCACCACAACATCCGGCAGGAGTGACAATGCGTTACATCAGGGACATGCGCGGCTACGGGGCCAATCCGCCCGATCCGAAATGGCCCGGCGGCGCGCATGTGGCGGTGCAGTTCGTCGTCAATTACGAGGAAGGCGGCGAGAACTGCGTGCTGCATGGCGACAAGGCCTCGGAGGCGTTCCTGTCGGAGATCGTCGGCGCCGCGCCCTGGCTCGGCCAGCGCCACTGGAACATGGAGTCGATCTACGAATATGGCGCCCGCGCCGGCTTCTGGCGGCTCCACCGCCTGTTCACCGAGGCGCAAGTGCCGGTGACCTGCTACGGGGTCGCCACCGCTTTAGCGCGCTCGCCCGACCAGGTTGCCGCCATGCAGGAGGCCGGCTGGGAGATCGCTTCGCACGGGCTGAAATGGATCGATTATCGCGACCACGCACCGGCGGACGAGCGCCGCGACCTCGAAGAGGCGATCCGGCTGCATTACGAAGTCACCGGCGCGCGACCGACCGGCTGGTACACCGGCCGCACGTCGATCAACACGGTGCGGCTGGTGGCCGAGGAGGGCGGGTTCGATTATGTGTCGGACACCTATGACGACGAGCTGCCCTACTGGTTCGAGCATGATGGAGCCGAAAAGCCGCAACTTATCATCCCCTATACGCTCGACGCCAACGACATGCGTTTCGCCACGCCGCAAGGCTTCAACTCCGGCGACCAGTTTTTCGCCTATCTGAGGGACAGTTTCGACACGCTCTATGCCGAGGGCAAGGATGGGCGGCCGCGGATGATGAATATCGGCCTGCACTGCCGGCTGGTCGGCCGACCGGGCCGGGTCGCGGCGCTGAAGCGCTTCGTCGACTACGTCAAATCGCACGACAAGGTCTGGCTGGCGCGACGCATCGACATTGCCCGACACTGGCACGAGACGCATCCATACAAGCCGCCGGCGCTGCGCCCTTCGAAAATGGAGTTCGAGGCCTTCGTCAATGCCTTTGGCGGCGTGTTCGAGCATTCGCCCTGGATCGCTGAGCGCGCCTACGAACTCGAACTCGGCCCGGCGCACGACAGCGCCGGCGGCCTGCATAACGCGCTCTGCCGCGTCTTCCGCGCCGCGACAGAGACCGAGCGGCTGTCCGTGCTCAACGCCCATCCCGACCTTGCCGGCAAACTGGCAAAGGCCAGGCGGCTGACGGCAGAGTCGACGAAAGAGCAGGCGTCCGCCGGGCTCGATGCGCTGACCGACAAGGAGCGCGAACTGTTCTCCAAGCTCAACGCCGCCTACGTAACCACTTTCGGCTTTCCCTTCATCATCGCGGTGAAGGGAAAGAGCAGCCGAGAAATCCTGGCGGAGTTCGAGACGCGCATCGGCAACAGCCGCGGCGTCGAATTCGAGACCGCCTGCAAACAGGTCGAGCGCATCGCGCTGCTTCGGCTGAGAGACATGCTGCCGCAATAGGTTTTGAACCATGGACACGATCAAGATGCCTGACCGAACCTACTATGCGCCGCATGGCGGCCATCCCGGCCAGAGCGAGCTGTTGACCGGCCGCGCCGTCTTCACCGAGGCCTATGCCGTCATCCCCAGGGGGGTGATGCAAGACATCGTCACCAGCGCGCTGCCATTCTGGGACAAGACCCGGGTCTGGATCATCGCGCGCCCGCTGTCCGGCTTCGCCGAGACCTTTTCGCAATACATCGTCGAGGTCGCGCCCGGCGGCGGCAGCGAGCGGCCGGAACCGGATGCCGGCGCCGAAGCCGTGCTCTTCGTGGTCGAGGGCGAGCTCAGCGTTTCGCTTGCCGGCAAAAAGCATAGCTTAAGGCCGGGCGGCTATGCTTTCCTGCCACCGGCCAGCGGCTGGACCGTCCGCAACGAAAGCGGCGCGTCTGTGCGCTTCCACTGGGTGCGCAAGGCCTATGAGGCGATCGACGGCATCGATACGCCACAAGCCTTCTTCACCAACGAGCAGGATGTCGCGCCGAGCCCGATGCCCGGCACCGAGGGGCGCTGGGCGACGACGCGCTTCGTCGATCCTGACGACATGCGCCATGACATGCATGTCACCATCGTCACGCTGGAGCCGGGCGCCGTCATCCCCTTCGCCGAGACCCATGTCATGGAGCATGGCCTTTATGTGCTGGAAGGCAAGGCGGTCTACCGCCTCAACCAGGACTGGGTCGAGGTCGAGGCCGGCGACTATATGTGGCTGCGCGCCTTCTGCCCGCAGGCCTGCTATGCCGGCGGTCCGGGCAAGTTCCGCTACCTGCTCTACAAGGACGTC
>NZ_NWQG01000083.1:0-56392 GCF_002529485.1 Mesorhizobium sanjuanii | reverse complement strand
TGTTCGGGGTGGGCGGCGGCTTCCTTATCACGCCGCTGCTGATCTTCTACAACATTCCGCCTGCGATCGCGGTCGCCACCGGCGCCAACCAGGTCATTGCCTCCTCCTTCTCCGGCGCATTGTCGCATGTGAAACGCGGGACGCTCGACTTCAAGCTCGGCGGGGTGCTGTTGGCGGGCGGCATCGTCGGCTCCACCGCCGGCATCTTCGTCTTCGGGTTCCTGCGCCGGCTCGGCCAGCTCGACCTGTTCATCTCGCTGCTCTATGTCGTGCTGCTCGGCACTGTCGGCGGGCTGATGCTGGTCGAGAGCGTCAATGCACTGCGTGCCACCCGCGGTGGCGCCGCCCCGGTGCTGAAGAAACCCGGCCAGCACAACTGGATCCACCGCTTGCCGCTGAAGATGCGCTTCAGGGCCTCGAAGCTGTTCGTCAGCGTCATCCCGGTGCTTGGACTGGGCGCCGGCATCGGCTTCCTGTCGTCGATCATGGGCGTCGGCGGCGGCTTCATCATGGTGCCGGCGCTGATCTACCTCTTGAAAGTGCCGACCAACGTCGTCATCGGCACCTCGCTGTTCCAGATCATTTTCACCTCGGCCTACACCACGCTGGTCCACGCCACCACCAACCAGACGGTCGACGTCATGCTCGCCTTCCTGTTGATGGCGGGCGGCGTCGCCGGCGCGCAATATGGCGCCAAGGCCGGCCAGAGGCTGCGCGGCGAGCAGCTCAGGGCGCTGCTGGCGCTGCTGGTGCTGGCGGTAGCGATCCGGCTTGCCATCGATCTGTTCGTGACGCCGCCCAATCGCTATTCGCTCACCGGCGTGGATCTGGGCTGATGGCAGGCGCGAGGGGGTTCGTTGCCGCTGTCTGTCTGACGCTCTCGGTCGTCGCCGCGTTGCCGGCGTTGGCGCAGACGCCACCGACCGAAAACATCCAGATCGGCCTGTCCACCGACAATGTCTCGATCACCGCTGGCTTTTCCGGCGCCGACCTCACCATTTTCGGCTCACTGGAAAACGCCGACCCGCTTGTCGCGCGTCAGGGGCGCTACGATGTCATCGTCGTCCTGGAAGGGCCGGCCCGGCCGGTCGTCGTGCGCCGCAAGGACCGGGTGCTCGGCATCTGGATCAATCTCGAATCCGAGACCTTCGAGAACGTGCCGGTGTCCTATTCGGTGGCGACGACGCGACCGCTGCAGGACGTCACCGACCCGAACAGCTATAAGCAATTGTCGCTCGGCGCCTCCAACCTTTACATGCAGCCGGCAGATGCCGGCGACAATCCGGCGACAATCCAGGAATTCACCGCGGCGCTGCGCGAGCGCAAGACGGCGACCGGCCTCTACAGCGAGAATGTCGGCGGCGTGCAGTTCCTGTCGCAGAACCTGTTTCGCGCCACTGTCAGGCTCGCGCCCAACGTACCGGTCGGCACCCACAAGGCCCGAGCCTTCCTGTTCAAGAGCGGCCTGTTCATCAAGGAAAGCTCTGCCCAGCTCGAGATCCGCAAGTCCGGCTTCGAACAGTCGATCTTCCGCGTGGCGCACGACTATTCCTTCCTCTACGGCGTGTTCGCCGTGTCGCTGGCCATGCTGACGGGTTGGCTCGGAAGGCTCGTCTTCCGCAAGGATTGACGTCTCGGGAAAATGGAAGCCCATTTTCCCGGCGGAAAGGGGTTTCCCTTTCCGCGATCTTGCGATAGACCGCCGCCTCCCGGCCCACGGGTAAACACGCACAAATCAATCCGGCAGAACGGTCCGGTCCTCCGGACCACGGCGCGCCTTCCGACGCCGCTGGTTCTTTGCCCAAGAAGCCATGACAGGGAGCGACCATGCGACCGGCATTCGGCGGTATCGACTTCGGCACGTCCAATTCCACCGTCGGGGTCATCCATGACGGCCGGCCGCGGCTGGTGCCCCTTGAGGGCGGACAGCCCACCTTGCCAAGCGCGGTGTTCTTCAATTTCGAGGACGGCTACACCTATTACGGTCGCCGCGCGATTGCCGACTACACCGACAGTATCGAGGGCCGGCTGATGCGCTCGCTGAAGAGCGTGCTCGGCAGTTCGCTTGCTCACGAAAAGACCCGCATCAAGGCGCGGTCGATCGGCTTCATGGAGATCGTCGGCCTGTTCGTCGGCCATCTGAAGAAGCGGCTGGAAGAGGATACCGGCGAGATGGTCGAGAGCGTGGTGCTCGGCCGTCCGGTGCAGTTCGTCGACGACGATCCGCAAGCCGATGCGAAGGCGCAGGGCGAGCTTGAGAACGCCGCCCGCGCCCAAGGCTTCAAGCATATCGCCTTCCAGTTCGAGCCGATCGCCGCGGCGCTCGATTACGAGCAGAAGGTGACGCGGGAAGAACTGGCGCTGATCGTCGACATGGGCGGCGGCACGTCCGACTTCTCGATCGTGCGGGTCTCGCCGCAGCGCGCCCGCTCGCTCGATCGCAAGGACGATATCCTGGCCAGCCGCGGCATCCATATCGGCGGGACCGACTTCGACCGGCTGCTGAGCATCGCCCATGTCATGCCCGAGCTCGGTTACTTGACACCGACCAAGGACGGCAAGCGCAATCTGCCGGCCAGCTATTTCATCGACCTGGCGACATGGCAGCGCATCAACCTCGTCTACACCGCCAAGGCGATGACGCATCTCAGGCAGATCCGCTACGAGGCGGAGCGCGCCGATCTGGTCGACCGCTTCGTCCATATCGTCGAGCATCGCTACGGGCACGCGCTGGCCGCCTTGGTCGAACGGGCCAAGATCGAGCTGACCGAGCAATTGTCGGCGCAGGTCGCCGTTGCTCTGCCGGGCGTGGAATTCGCGGCCGAAATCACGCGCGCCGGGCTGGAGGCAACCATCGCGCGAGATATCGGGCAGGTGACGGCCACGGTCGAACAGACCATCAGGGATGCCCGGGTGAAGCCGTCCGACATCACCGCGGTGTTCCTGACCGGCGGCTCGACCGCGATCCCGCTGGCGAGACAGAATATCCTGGCACTGGTGCCACAGGCGTCCGTCATCGAGGGCGACATGTTCGGTTCGGTGGGGCTTGGGTTGGCGTTGGACGCCCAGCGGAAATTTGGCTGATCCGCTTACGCTTACGCTGACGCCACGCGCTTCGCGCCCAGATGCGCCTTGAGCGCCATCTGGGCGAGGCTTGCCTGCCGTTCGCGGTGGGTGATGATGGCGAAGTCGCGCTGCGGCAGGTCGATCGGCACCGAACGCAGGCTGCCTTCGGCGATTGCGCCGGCGACGACAAGCTCCGAGATGATGGTCGCCCCGGCGCCGGCCTCGACCGCCTGGCGGATCGCCTCGTTGCTCGGCAGGACCAGGAATATCTGGAGATCGGCGAGCGAAACCGCCTGGCGGCGCGCCAGATCCTCCAGCACCTCGCGCGTGCCTGAGCCGGCTTCGCGGATGATCCAGCGCAGCTCCCTGATATCAGGGGGGCCGTGCGGCGGCGCAGCGATCTTTGGATGGGATCGGGCCACGACCAGCAGCAGTCTGTCGACATCAACCTTGGCGCGCCGCAGCACGTCGGATTCGGTGCGCCCCTCGACCAGGCCGAAATCCGCCGTGCCATCGAGAACATGGGTCTCGACCTGTCTCGTATTGCCGATAGCGACGCTCAGCCGGACGGCGGGATAGGCCTCATGGAAAGAGGCCAGCCGGCGCGGCAGCCAGTAGCTGGCGATGGTCTGGCTGGCGGCGATGGACAGGCTCCCAGTAATCGTCTGTGAGACATGTTCCAGCACATTGCTTGCGGCGGCGGCGCGCTCGAGCACGGCCTTGGCCTCGGGCAGGAACCGGAGTCCGGTCTGGGCAAGCTCGATGTTGCGGCCGACCCGGTTGAACAGCCGGACGCCATGCTGCTGCTCGAGCGAGCGGATGGCGGCCGACGCCGCCGATTGGGAAATACCCAAAAGCTCGGCCGCCTTGGTCATGTGGCCACGCTCGGCGACGGCGACGAAGATGCGCAACTGGTCCAAGGTCATGCCTCTGATTAAGAAGCAAAATCGATTGGAATTACAAGAGCAAGTTATTAGACAGATCGATTGCTTTGTTCTAAATTTCTGACCGAAGTTGGAAAAAAATCGCAGCCAAACGGCAAAGGCTAGAAATTGATAGGGCGGTTCAAATCGCTGTTTGCCAGTTGGACCCGCAGCCTGCGGCGGCGGCTCGCGGGCGACGGCTATCACCCGGAAGAACATTACATGCGTGAACCCGGGCCAAAGACACGAGCCAAATACTCGGACGACAAAAGCGGATCATGACCCAAGGACCGCCGCGCGGCGCCAATTCCGCACCGTCCCAACGGCCGCTTGACGATACGCGCGCGCCCGATGAGGGCGACGGCGTCGACACTTCGCCCGACGTCTCCGACCGCATCGCCAAGACCACCTGCTACATGTGCGCCTGCCGCTGCGGCATCGACGTCCACATCAAGGACGGCAGGGTCCGCTACATCAATGGCAACAAGGACCATCCGGTCAATCGCGGCGTGATCTGCGGCAAGGGCAGCTCCGGCATCATGCAGCACTACAGCCCGGCGCGGCTGAAGAAGCCGCTGCTTCGCACAGGTGCACGTGGTTCGGGAGAGTTCCGCGAGATCGAGTGGGAGGAAGCCTTTTCGATCGCAACGGAGCGGCTGTCGGCCATCCGCCGGACCGATCCGAAGAAGCTCGCCTTCTTCACCGGACGCGACCAGTCGCAATCTCTGACCGGCTGGTGGGCGAGCCAGTTCGGCACGCCGAATTTCGCCGCCCACGGCGGCTTCTGCTCGGTCAACATGGCGGCCGGTGGGCTCTATACGATCGGCGGCTCGTTCTGGGAATTCGGCGAACCCGACTGGGACAACACCAAATACTTCATGCTGTTTGGCGTCGCCGAGGACCATGATTCCAATCCGATCAAGATCGGCCTGGGCAAGCTCAAGGCGCGCGGCGCCAAGGTCGTTTCGATCAATCCCTGCCGCACCGGCTACAACGCCATCGCCGACGATTGGATCGGCATCCGGCCCGGCACCGACGGCCTCTTCGTGTTCGCTCTGATCCACGAATTGCTGAAGGCTGGCCGCGTCGATCTCGACTATTTGCTGCGCTACACCAATGCGCATCAGCTCGTCATTCAGGATCCGGGCGCGGCCGACGACGGGCTGTTCGTGCGCGACGGCACCGGTAGCCCGCTGGCCTGGGACAGGGTGGCCAAGACCACCGTCAACGCCACGACCCCCGATGCGAAACCGGCACTGACCGGCAGCTTCACGGTGGATGGGCGCCGCTGCGTTCCAGTGTTCCAGCTCATCGCCGACCGTTACCTCGACGAAAGCTATGCACCCGATACGGTCGCGGAGCGCTGCGGCATTCCCACTGAGACGATCCGCCGGATTGCCGCCGAACTGGCGCATGTCGCGTTCGAACAGACGATCGAATTGCCGGTGGCCTGGACCGACTGGGCCGGCCGCCGCCACGAGACGATCAAGGGTCGCCCTGTCGCCATGCACGCCATGCGTGGGATCTCGGCCCATTCGAACGGTTTTCACACCTGCCGCGCCATCCACCTGTTGCAGGTGCTGCTCGGCACGGTGGATGTACCCGGCGGGTTCCGCTTCAAGCCGCCCTATCCCCGGTCGGCGCCGCCGGGACCGAAGCCTGCGGGCAAGCACGTCAGGCCTATGACGCCGCTGGAGGGCATGCCGCTCGGCTTCGTCTGCGGGCCCGACGATCTGCTGGTCGATGAAGCCGGCGCGCCGCTTCGCATCGACAAAGCCTATTCCTGGGACGCGCCGCTGGCCGCGCACGGCCTGATGCACACGGTGATCCGCAATGCCTGGGCCGGCGATCCCTACCCTATAGATACGCTGTTGATGTACATGTCGAACATGGCCTGGAATTCGTCGATGAACACCGTCGAGACGATCGCCATGCTGACCGACGCGGACGAGGCCGGCAACTACAAGATCCCGTTCATCATCTATTCCGATGCCTATTACTCCGAGACCGTGCCGTTCGCCGACCTGGTGCTGCCGGACACGACCTATCTCGAAAGGCACGACTGCATCAGCCTGCTCGACCGGCCGATCAGCCATGCCGACGGGCCGGGCGACGCCATCCGCCATCCCGTCGTCGAGCCTGATCGCGACGTCAGGCCGTTCCAGTCAGTGCTGATCGAGCTCGGCGAGCGGCTCGACCTGCCCGGTTTCGTCGATGAGGATGGCGTCGCCAAATATCGCGACTATGCCGACTACATCGTCAATCACCAGCGCACGCCGGGCATCGGCCCGCTCGCCGGATGGCGCGGCGAGGACGGCGCTTCGATCGGCAAGGGCAAGCCCAATCCAGACCAGTTGCAGCGCTATATCGACAATGGCGGCTTCTGGCACCACGACTTTGCCGCCGACCAGCGCTATTACAAGATGGCCAACCGCTCCTATCTCGACTTCGCCGAGCAGATGGGCTTCATCCCCAAGGCCGAGCCCATCGTCTTCCAGCTCTATTCCGAGCCGATGCAGCGCTTCCGCCTTGCGGCGCGCGGCCATGGCCGCGTGCTGCCGCCGGAAGCCGAACGCGACCGCATCGAGATCTATATGGACCCGCTGCCGTTCTGGTACGCGCCGTTCGAGGAAGCCGCGGTCGACCTCCAGAAATATCCGCTGCACGCGCTGACGCAACGGCCGATGCACATGTATCACTCCTGGGGCTCGCAGAATGCGTGGCTCAGGCAAATCACCAGCCAGAACCGGCTGTTCGTACACGCGAAGACGGCTGCCAATCTGGGCCTCGTCGACGACGACTGGGTGTGGATCGAGAGCATCAACGGCCGGGTGAAGGGGCAGATCAAGCTGGTCGACGGCGTCAACCCCGACACGGTGTGGACCTGGAACGCCATCGGCAAGCGGCGCGGCAGCTGGGGGCTGAAGGACGATGCGGCGGAATCCAACCGTGGCTTCCTGCTCAACCACATCATCGGCGACCAGACCTCTGCCGATGCGAACGGCAAGCGTTACTCGAATTCCGATCCGGTCACCGGGCAGGCGGCATGGTTCGACCTGCGCGTGCGCATCGTCAAATGTGCGGCCGGGGAAGCCGGCTTCACCGAGCCACAGTTCGAGCGTTTCCGCCAGCCGCCGCATTTCGCGCCTTCGCCTGACATACTCCGCTTCGGCGCCGAGTTCCGCATGAAAAGAGAAGCCGCCGAATGACCTGTCTTCCCGCCCACACCGACAAAAGGCTCGGCCTGGTCATCGATCTCGACACCTGCGTCGGCTGCCAGGCCTGCGTCACCGCCTGCAAGGAATGGAACACTGGCGGCCATATGGCGCCGCTGACCGACATCGATCCCTATGGCGGCAATGTCGACGGCGTCTGGTTCAACCGCGTCCACAGCTACGAGCACACGACCGAGATGGGCGGGCGTACGGTGAACTTTCCGCGCTCCTGCCTGCATTGCGAGACACCGGCCTGCGTCACCGTCTGCCCGACGGGAGCCTCCTACAAACGCGCCTCGGACGGCATCGTGCTGATCGACGAGGACAAATGCATCGGATGCAAATTGTGCAGCTGGGCCTGCCCCTACGGGGCGCGCGAGTTCGACACCGATGTTGGTGTGATGAAGAAATGCACGCTCTGCGTCGACCGCATCTACAACGACAATCTGGCCGAGGAAGACCGCGTGCCGGCCTGCGTCGCCGCTTGCCCGACCAGTGCCCGGCATTTCGGCGACCTCGGCGATCCAACCTCGGCGGTGTCGCAACTGGTGGCCGAGCGCGGCGGTGTCGACCTGATGCCGGAGCTGGGCTATCACCCGACCAACAAGTACCTGCCGCCGCGCGCCCATACCACGCGCGCCGCATCGGTGCCGGCGCCAGCCCTCGAACCGGTGCGTACCGAAGGCGGTTTCCTCGGCTGGGTCGACCGCATGCTTTCGAACTGACATCCAATGCATCCAGCTTTCTCGGTCGTCTTCTTCACCACCGCCACGGGCGCCGGTTACGGCCTGCTCGCGCTGCTCGGCGTGCTTGCCGGCGTCGGCGCGATCCCACCCGATTTCTGGCTCGGCTTCATTGGTCTGGGATTGGCGCTCGGCCTGATCGCCGCCGGCCTGTTGTCCTCGACCGGTCATCTCGGCCGGCCGGAGCGGGCATGGCGCGCCTTCTCGCAATGGCGCAGCTCCTGGCTGTCGCGCGAAGGCGTTGCGTCGGTCATCACCTTTGTCCCGGCCGGGGTGTTCGGCATAGGCTGGGTGCTGCTCGGCCGCACGGATGGCTGGGTGGCTATCGCCGGATTGCTGGCGGCCGTCGGCGCGGTCGTCACCGTCTGCACCACCGGCATGATCTATGCGTCGCTGAAGCCGATCGCCCAGTGGCACAGCCGCTATACCTTGCCAGGCTACCTTATCTTTTCGGCGATGACCGGCAGCGTGCTTCTGAACGCGCTGCTGCAGGGCTTTGCCGTCGGCTCGAACATCCTTCTGGTGGTTTGCCTGCTGCTGACCTTGCTTGGCTGGGGCTGGAAGCTGGCGACCTGGCGCTACAATGACCAGCTGGAGCTCCCGACCACCGCCAACACCGCGACGGGCTTGGCCGGCGGCACGGTGCGATCGCTGGAATGGCCGCACACCGAGGAAAACTATCTGCTCAAGGAGATGGGCTTTCGCATCGCGCGCAAGCACGCCGCGAAGCTGCGCCGGATCACGCAATTGCTGGCGTTCGCCCTGCCTGTCCTGCTGCTTGCAATTGTGTTCGCCCTGCCCTGGCCGATTGCGGCGTTGCTGTCGGTGCTGGCGGCTGCGGCCCAGTTCGCCGGGGTGCTGGTCGAGCGCTGGCTGTTCTTCGCCGAAGCAAAGCACACAGTTACGCTGTACTACGGCAGGTAGGTTTCAGCCCGGTCGCAGCATCGAGCGCGAAATGGCGAAGATGCGTTCGGCGCCAAGCATATAAGCCATCAGCGTTTCCAGCCGAAACAGCCCGGCATAGGCGCGGTCGAGCACGTTGAGCGAGCCGGTATAGGCGCCGAAGGCCGGCATGATCATGCGGCCACCGTCGCCGGCAAAGCAGCGCCGCCGAACCGAGCGGCCACGTTGCACGATGCGGGCACAAGGATGCAAATGGCCCGCGATCTCGCCTTCAAGCCTGATCTTCGACGGCTCATGCCGGAACAGCAGCGAGCCGATGGCGAGTTCGCGCACGGTGTCGCCGGGCAAGTCGGCGGGCGCCTCCGGATCGTGGTTGCCGGCGACCCAGAACCAGTCGCGGCCGGCCATCAGTGCTTCCAGCCTTTCGCGGAAGCTTGCGTGCATGCGCGCGGCGCCGCCGCCATCGTGAAAGCTATCGCCCAGGCTGATGACAATGACAGGCTGGTAATCAGCGATTACCGCTTGCAGCCTCAACAACGTCGCGCCGGTGTCATAAGGCGGGATCAGGGCACCGCGCCGGGCAAACGACGATCCTTTTTCGAGATGCAGATCCGAGACGGCGAGAAGCCGAAGCTCCGGAAAATAGAGCACGCCGCGCGGGTCGCAAACCGCACGTTCGCCGGCGATGCCGACGAAGTCGGCCTCGGCGGTCAGCGATGCGCGCGCCAGCGAATAATTCATGCTTCACTCATTCCCGGACCCATTGCCTCCTCGACCAGTGTCGCCGCGTCCATCAGCAGCGTTTCATCGGCTTCGCCATGCACCGGCATCTTGCCGATCTCCAGCATGATCGGCACGGCTAGAGGCGAAATCTGTTCGAGATTCCTATGCACGATTCGTCCCTGGATGCGCGAGAGCATCTCGGCAAGTCTGCTGACATCGAGCAGACCGGTGGCCGCATCGGCACGCGTGGCCTGCAGCAGGATGTGGTCGGGCTCGTGGCTGCGCAGAACGTCGTAGATGAGGTCCGTCGAAACGGTGACCTGGCGGCCGCTCTTCTCCTTGCCCGGATGACGTTTTTCGATCAGTCCCGAGATCAGCGCGCAGTTGCGGAAGGTGCGCTTCAGGAGCCAACTGCCGGCCAGCCAGGCTTCAAGGTCGTCGCCCAGCATGTCCTGGTCGAAAAGTGCGCCGAGCGACGGTTTCTTCGCCGTGAACATTTGGCCCATGTCAGCCAGCGACCATATGGCAAGCGCATAGTCGGTGGCGACGAAGCCGAGCGGCCTGGCTCCAGCCCGGTCGAGGCGGCGTGTCAGCAGCATGCCAAGCGTCTGGTGCGCCAGCCTGCCCTCGAATGGATAGGCGACCATGTAATGCCGGTTGCCGCGCGGAAAGGTCTCGATCAGCAGGTCGTCGCGTTTGGGCAGCACCGATTTGTCGGCCTGGAAACGCAGCCAGTCGGCCACCTGTTCCGGCAGCTGTTTCCATCGCCGCGGGTCGTCCAGCATGATGCGGACCTGTTCGGCGAGGTAGGTTGAAAGCGGAAACTTGCCGCCACCGTAATAGGGCACCTTGGCATCGCTGCCCGGCGCGTTCGACACGAAGCACTCGTTCTCGCGAATACCTTCGAAGCGCAGCACCTTGCCGGCAAACATGAACGTATCGCCATGCGTCAGCGTTTCGAGGAAGGCCTCCTCGATCTTGCCGAGAACCCGGCCGCCCCGCGAGGCCGAACCCTTGCTGCCGGCCTGGACATATCGCACGTTGAGCGCCGGCACTTCGATGATGGTGCCGACGTTCAGCCGGTACTGCTGGGCGACACGAGGATTGGATACGCGCCAGACCCCGTCCTTGTTCTGGCGGATGCGGGCGTATCGTTCGTAGTTCTTCAGCGCATAGCCGCCGGTGGCGACGAAATCGATGACGCGATCGAAGGTCTCACGGTCGAGATCGGCATAGGGCGCCGCCGTTCGTACCTCATCGAACAGCGCGTCGGCATGAAACGGGGCGCCGCAAGCACAGCCCAGCACATGTTGCGCCAGCACGTCGAGCCCGCCATTGACCAGCGGCGGCGTATCCTGGGCACCGAGATAGTTGGCGTCGAGCGCCGCCCGGCACTCCAGCACCTCGAAGCGGTTGGCCGGGATCAGGATCGCCTTGGACGGCTCGTCCATGCGGTGGTTGGCGCGGCCGATGCGCTGCGCCAGGCGGCTCGCCCCCTTCGGCGCGCCGACATGCACGACCAGATCGACATCGCCCCAGTCGATGCCGAGGTCGAGCGTCGAGGTGGCGACGATGGCGCGCAGCGCATTCTCGCCCATCGCCTTTTCGACGCGCCGGCGCTGAGCGACGTCGAGCGAGCCGTGATGCAGCGCGATCGGCAAGGTGTCTTCATTGACCCGCCATAATTCCTGGAACAGCAGCTCGGCCTGGCTGCGCGTGTTGACGAAAAGCAGGGTCGTCTTGTGGCGCTTGATCTCATGATAGATCTCCGGCGTGGCGTAGCGCGCCGAATGGCCGGCCCATGGCACACGCTCTTCCGAATCGAGAATGGAGATTTCGGGTTTGGCGCCCCCCGTCACGACAATCAGTTCGGCCATGCCGGGGCCTGTCGAGTTTTTGGGTGGATTCTGAGCGACCAGCCAGCGGCGCAATTCGTCCGGTTCAGCCACCGTGGCCGAGAGGCCGATCGTCCGCAAGCCGGGCACGTAGCTGCGCAACCGGGCAAGCCCAAGGGCCAGAAGGTGCCCGCGCTTCGAGATCACCAGCGAATGCAACTCGTCGAATATGACGTAGCGCAGATCCTCGAAGAAGCGCCGGGCATCGGGCGCCGCGATCAGCAGCGCCAGTTGCTCGGGCGTGGTGAGCAGGATGTCAGGCGGCGCCAACTTCTGGCGCTGGCGCTTGTGTGCCGGCGTGTCGCCGGTGCGCGTCTCGATGGTAACGGTTAGTCCTATCTCTTCCACCGGCTTGCCGAGATTGCGCTCGATATCGACGGCCAGCGCCTTCAGCGGCGAGATGTAGAGCGTGTGGATGCCGCGATGCGCCTGCCCAGGCTTCCTCCTTGGCCGATCGGCCAGTTCGGTCAGCGACGGCATGAACCCGGCCAGCGTCTTGCCGGCGCCGGTCGGCGCAATCAGCAATACCGACTGCCCTGCTTGAGCCTTTGCCAGCAAATCGATCTGATGAGCGCGCGGCGACCAGCCTTTTTGCGCGAACCATTTGACGAATGGCTCCGGCAAGACCACGGCGGTATTTTGTTCGGCAAGGCGCGGCTGCTCTGTCACGCGCCAGACGTACCGCGACGGCACGCAATCGCCAAGCGGAATCGGAACAAAAAGGGATCAAGATTCGCTCTAAGGCCGTCGGTATCCCGTCGGCCCACCATAGAGATAGCCGATGCGGGCAACGGCATCCTTGAACCCCTCGCGCGAGACCAGCATGGTGTGGCCGTTGGCGTGGATCATGGTCTTGGCATCTGTCATGATAGCGACATGGCCTTTCCAGAAGACCAGGTCGCCGCGCCTGAGCCCGGCAAAATCCGGGCCGGGGTCGAGCGGCGCGCCGATGGTCGCCGCCTGCATGTCGGAATCGCGCAGCACTTGCCTGCCGGCCATGCGCAGCGCCAATTGCACGAGGCCTGAACAGTCGATGCCGAAGCCGGAGACGCCACCCCACAAATAGGGCGTCCCGAGAAACGTCTCCGCGACGGCGACATAGTCCGGGACTGCCTCGCCGACTGACCGCAAATGGCCCGATATGATCGCCTCGCCGGATGGCAGCAGCGCATAGTGCGTGCCGCGCGTTTCAGCAGCACCAGTCACCGTTACCGCCGATCCCATCGAGAGTTGTCCAGTGATGGGAAACCGCAAATCCGGGCCGGGATAAAGGAAAGTGCGCGGCACCGAAACGACATGGGTCGGCGTGTGATCCCGCGCTCCCAGCACAGTGTCGGCAACATAGCCGACATAACCGTCGCGTTCGGCCTGGATCCAGGCCCAGCCTTCGGCGTCCTCGAAGACGAGGACATCGTCACCGAACAGGGCTTGCGTGTTGACGCCGGCATCGGGCCGCGGCGCCTTGCGTATGTCGGCCACTAACGCAGTGATCCGCGCCGGCCGACCAGCGACAAAGCGCTCGGCGGCAACCTCGCCCTTCAGCCTGGCGTCGGCGAGATCGGATCGGAAGGCGTGGAGGCGAGCGTCACGGGCGGTCAAATCGGCAACTCTGTTCTATCTTGTCTGTTTTCATCTTGGCGTTTGAGCTTTTGCCCTAGATGGGCAGTTCCTGGGCTCTGGCGATGATACCATCGCCGAAGCGCTCGACAAAGAGCGCGCCTTCGACCGTGCGCTTGACCAGCACGTTGCGCTTGTCGAGTTCGTCGCGGTGGCGCGAGACCAGCTTCAGCGCGCCCATCGTGTCGAGCGCGCGGGTGATGACCGGCTTGGTGACGTTGAGCCGTGCGGCCAGCCCGCGCACCGTATGCGGCGGTGGATCGAGATAGATGGTGAACAGGATCGCCGTCTGGCGCATGGTCAGATCAGGCGCGCCCTCGCGCACCTGCGACAGCATGACCTGCTGCCACAGTCGCATGGCCTGGCTCGGACGCATCGCGATCGACATCCGGCCAGCATGACGGCAAATTGTTTCGGTTCCGTTTCAGTCGCGAACCTTCGTTGGTTATGAGCCAAAGCGTTTAGAGATGACGCTCTCCAGCGCGCGGATGCCTTGCGCTTCGCCGCCGGCCGGACCATGGGGACGATCGGACGGGTTCCAGGCAAAGATGTCGAAATGTGCCCAGGTGGCCGTTTTCTCGACAAAACGCTTGAGGAACAGTGCCGCGGTGATCGAACCGGCGAAGCCGTCAGTGGTGACGTTGTTGATGTCGGCAATCCTCGACGACAGCTTTGCGTCGTAGGGGCTCCACAGCGGCATGCGCCACAGCGGATCCTCGACCGCAACGGAGGCCGCCGCCAGTTCGGACGCCAGCGCTTCGTCGCCGGTGTAGAAAGGCGGCAGGTCGGGACCGAGCGCGACGCGCGCGGCCCCCGTCAGGGTCGCCATGTCGACCAGCAATTGCGGTTTCTCGTCATCGGCCAGCGCCAGGGCATCCGCCAGCACCAGCCGCCCCTCGGCGTCGGTGTTGCCTATCTCGACGCTGATGCCCTTGCGGCTCGCCAGCACATCGCCGGGCCGGAAGGCGTTGCCGGCGATCGAATTCTCGACCGCCGGGATCAACACGCGCAGCCGGACCTTCAGCCGGGCCGCCATGATCATCGAAGCGAGGCCCAGAACATTGGCGGCACCGCCCATGTCCTTCTTCATCAAGAGCATGCCGGACGACGGCTTGATGTCGAGGCCGCCGGTGTCGAAGCAGACGCCCTTGCCGACCAGTGTCACCTTCGGCGCATTCTTCGGTCCCCAGGTCATGTCGATCAGGCGCGGCGCATCGGCCGATGCACGGCCGACCGCGTGGATCATGGGGAAATTCTGAGTCAGCAGATCATCGCCCCTAGTCACCGACACTTCGGCCTTGTGCGCCGCGGCCAGTTTCCGAACCGCCGCCTCCAGCTGATCCGGTCCCATATCGCTGGTCGGCATGTTGACCAGATCGCGCGTCAGGAAGACGCCGTCGGCGATGCGGCGAATACGCGCCGCATCGACGTCGCGCGACAACGCGAAGCGCAGCGTCTTGCCCGGTTTCTTGCCGTAGCGGGTGAAGACATAGCCACCAAGCAACAGTGCAATCGCCGCGAGTTCCGGCTCGGCCAATGCGGAGGCGAAATGCCAGTCGCCCTCCGGCAAGGCTCTCGCCAGGGCGCCGATGGCGAGAGCACCATCGCCAATGCCAAACAGCGCGCCGGCCAGCGCGCCGCCTTCACCGGGTACGATGAGCGTCCTGCCGGCCTCGCCGGAGAAGCCGTTGGCCCTCGCCCAGGCGATCGAAGACGGCGCAAGGTTCGCTGTCTCCAGGCCGTCCCTGGCGACCAGATGCACCGGCAGTGCGTTCTTGGGTTTCGTCTCGACGAGTTCGACGGGCATGGATGGTCTCCGGCTTTCGAGTCGGCGTTTCTTAACTCTCCGTTAGGGTTAACAGAATATTTCTTTGGGAGGAAAGACGGCCACGCAATGGCCACGCGCACGGATAGAGGCCGACGTTGATGCCGAGCAACCGAACGATGAACGCCACGGGAAAACGGCTGATCACCACGGCGCTTATGATGGCGCTTGCAGCCAGCGTCGCCGGGTGCGCAACCAGCAAGTTCACCACCGGCTCGATCGCGCGTTCCAGCGGCAAGCCGCTGGAAACCATGTCGGCCACCGAGCTGCACAGCGCAACGACCAGACTTGGCGAATCCTATGCCAGGAACCCCAACGACAAGCGGATCGCGACGAATTATGCAGCCGCGCTGCAGATGGATGGCGATGCCGACCAGTCGCTGGCGGTGATGCGCAAGCTGGCGATCGCCCTGCCAAAGGACCGCGACGTGCTTGCTGCCTATGGCAAGGCGCTCGCCGCCAACGGCCAGTTCGAGCCGGCACTCGATGCCGTGCGCCGGGCGCAAACGCCGGAATATCCGGACTGGAAGCTGGTATCGGCGGAGGCCGCCATTCTCGACCAGCTCGGCCAGAAGGACGAGGCGCGCCAGGATTACCGCAAGGCGCTCGACCTCAAGCCGAACGAGCCCTCGATCCTTTCCAACCTCGGCATGTCCTATGTGCTGGAAGGCGATCTGCGCACGGCTGAAACCTACATGCGCTCGGCCGCCCAGCAGCCGAACGCGGACAGCCGGGTCCGCCAGAACCTGGCGCTGGTCGTCGGCCTGCAGGGCCGTTTCGACGAGGCCGAGAAGATCGCTTCGCAGGAACTGTCGCCCGAGCAGGCGCAGGCGAACGTGGCCTATCTTCGCCAGATGCTCGCCCAGCAGAATGCCTGGAGCCAGCTCAAGGACCAGGACAAGGCAAAGCCTGCCACCAACTGACAATAGCAGCTACCTCGACATCCAGCCGCAGAGAAGCGCGTCGCGTTTTTAGAGCTTGCGCGACAGGTACTGGAGCGGCGGTCAGGTCTAACCATGCCCCGCTCTATCTTTTTGTTCGAGCATCGGATTTTCCCAAAACCGGTTCCCACTTTTTGGGTCCGATGCTCTAGACATCAGAGCCGCGCGGCGTCAGCAGCGCGACTTTCTCCTTGACTTCGACAGGTCGCTTACTGGCTGCTGGTTTTCGGCGTATCGCCGAAGATGCCGCGCTCGCTCACCTGGATGCCTGCGGGGCCCAGAATGATGGCGAACAGCACCGGCAGGAAGAACAGGATCATCGGCACGGTGAGCTTGGGCGGCAAGGCCGCCGCCTTCTTCTCGGCGGCGTTCATGCGCATGTCACGGCTTTCGGCGGCTAGCACGCGCAGCGCATGCGCCACCGGCGTGCCGTAGCGTTCGGCCTGGACCAATGCCTGCGATACCGACTTCACCGATTCGAGGCCGGTGCGGCTCGCAAGGTTTTCGTAAGCCTGTCTGCGTTCCTGCAAATAGGAAAGCTCGGCATTGGTCAGGATGAACTCCTCGGCGAGCGCCACCGACTGTGCGCCGATCTCGTCGGCGACCCTGCGAAGTGCCGCCTCCACCGACATGCCCGACTCGACGCAGATCAGCATCAGGTCAAGCGCGTCCGGCCAGGCCATCTGGATCGACTGCTTGCGCTTGGTCGCCCGGTTGTTGACATAGAGCACCGGCGCATAGAAGCCCCCATACGCAACGACGATGCAGACGAATATCTTGATCAAAAGCGGCTGTTCCGGCAATCCGCCGAGCACGAACAGGTATATCGAAGCCAGCGCGAAGCCGACAAAAGGCAGGACCAGGCGGAAGAACAGGAACCGCGTCAGCGGGTTTTGGCCGCGAAAGCCTGCCACTTTCAGCTTCTGCAACGTGCCTTCATCGGCCAAGGCGCGCCTCAGATCGAGGCGATCGACGATGTTGCGCATGCCGATCGATTGTTCCTCGCGCAGGCCCTTGCGACGGCGATCGGCCTCGGCGGCCAGCCGCGCGCGCTGCTTGGCGCGCAACTCGTCACGCTCCAGCGCAACGGATCTCATGCGAGTCTTGAGCTGGTTCCCGCCGAAGGCGGGCAACAGAGTGAGGGCGGTCGCAAACACCGCGATGGCGACCAGCATGGCAATGAGAATTGCCGGGTCGGTAAGGGTTCCGATGACGTGTTCGGTCATGCGCTCTCAATCCTAGACTTCGAAGTTCATCATCTTGCGCATCACCAGGATGCCGATCGACATCCAGACGGCCGAACAGCCGAGGATCAGATTGCCGACGCTGGTGGTGAACAGCGGCATGATGTAGTTCGGGCTGGTCAGGTAGACGAGAAAGCCGACGATGAAAGGCAGGGCGCCGATGATCACGGCGGATGCCTTCGCTTCCATGGACAGCGCCTGGACCTTGGCCTTCATCTTCTTGCGGTCGCGAAGCACGCGCGAAAGATTGCCAAGCGCCTCCGAAAGGTTGCCGCCGGCCTGGGACTGGATCTGGATGACGATGCCGAAGAAGCTCGCCTCGGTGCATGGCATGGTTTCGGCCATGCGCAACGATGCGTCGGGGATCGACAGGCCCATCTGTTGCGAATCGACGATGCGGCGGAACTCGGCCTTGACGGGTTCGGGAGATTCGTTGGCGATCAGGCGGATGGCGTCGTTCAGCGGCAGGCCTGATTTGACCGCACGCACAATGATGTCGAGGGCATTCGGGAATTCGTTGAGGAAAGCCTTGACCCGGCGAGCACGGGAAAACGAGACGAACCAGCGCGGCAGGCCGAGAGCACCCACCAGCAGCACACCCGGCAAGGCAAGCAGCGGCGCACCTATGAAATAGGCAAGAAACGTCAGGACGACGCCGCAAACGGCCGAGTAGACATAGAAACGTTCGAGCGAGACCTTCATGCCGGCCTGGCGGATCTGGGCTTTCAACGGTGGCTTCTTGACGATGCGCTGGTTGGACTTCTGTTTTTGTTCGAGTTCCTTCAACGAGTCCTGCACCGATTTGCGCCGCTTGGCGGCTTCCACCACACGATCGCGCGAGGCCTTGACGACGGCACGATCCGTCTCGGCGGTCTTGATCGTCTCCAGCCGCCTGCCGACCTGCTTCTCCTCGCTGATCTGGTTGAACAGAAAAGCATAGGCAACCCCGCCGGCGCTGAAGCCGGCGAGCACGACAAATGCCAATACGGTGGCGTCAATTCCGAACATCGACCGTGGCCCCTGCCCCTTCGTCAGTCAGCACGTTTCTCCATCGCCTCGAGCGCATTGGCGAGACGCTGTTCCTCGCCATAGTAGCGGGCGCGGTCCCAGAAATGCGGGCGACCGATGCCTGTCGACACATGCTCGCCCAACAGCCTGCCGTTCGCGTCCTCGCCCTTGATGTTGTAGAGG
Organism: Mesorhizobium sanjuanii; assembly: GCF_002529485.1. NCBI lineage: Bacteria > Pseudomonadati > Pseudomonadota > Alphaproteobacteria > Hyphomicrobiales > Phyllobacteriaceae > Mesorhizobium > Mesorhizobium sanjuanii. Next base: position 38,106 of record NZ_NWQG01000083.1, on the reverse strand, counting down.
ACGAGGTCCTGCGTAATGACGACATCGCCTTCCATACCGATCACCTCGGTGATGTGGGTGATGCGCCGCGATCCATCGCGCAGGCGAGCCGCCTGTATGATCACGTCAATGGAACCGACGACGATTTCGCGCACGGTTTTTTGCGGCAGCGTGTAGCCACCCATCGCGATCATCGATTCGATACGGTTCAGGCATTCGCGCGGACTGTTCGAGTGGATCGTTCCCATCGAGCCGTCATGGCCGGTGTTCATCGCCTGCAGAAGGTCGAACACTTCCGGTCCGCGCACTTCGCCGACGATGATGCGCTCGGGCCGCATGCGCAGGCAGTTCTTGACCAGGTCGCGCATGGTTACCTCACCCTCGCCTTCGAGATTGGGCGGGCGGGTTTCCAGACGCACGACATGCGGCTGCTGCAGTTGCAGCTCGGCCGAATCCTCGCAGGTGATAACGCGCTCCTCGCGGTCGATATAATTAGTCAGGCAGTTGAGCAGCGTCGTCTTGCCCGAGCCGGTACCGCCCGAAATGACGATGTTGCAGCGGACGCGGCCGATGATCTTGAGGATCTCGGCGCCATGCGGCGAAATGGCACCGAACTTGACCAGCTGATCGAGCGTCAGCTTGTCTTTCTTGAACTTGCGGATGGTGAGCGCGGTGCCGTCGATGGCGAGCGGCGGCGCGATGACGTTGACGCGGGAGCCGTCTGGAAGTCGCGCGTCGCAGATCGGGCTCGATTCATCGACACGGCGGCCAACCTGGCTGACGATGCGCTGACAGATGTTGAGGAGCTGCTGGTTGTCGCGGAAACGAATGCCCGTCTGCTCGACCTTGCCGTTGACCTCGATGTAGACGTTCTTGGAGCCGTTGACCATGATGTCGGCGATGTCGTCGCGGGCGAGCAATGGCTCCAGCGGCCCGTAGCCCAACACGTCGTTGCAAATATCCTCGAGCAGCTCTTCCTGCTCGGAAATCGACATCGCGAAATTCTTGATCGCGATGATGTCGTTGACGATGTCGCGGATTTCCTCGCGCGCGCTTTCGGGGTCGAGCTTGGCGAGTTGCGACAGGTCGATCGTGTCAATGAGCGCCGAGAAGACCTGGCTCTTGGTGTCGTAGTAGGTTTCGCTCTTTTCGCGCTGGACCCGTCTGGGTTCCGGCGCCAATGGCGGCGCCTCCACCGCCCGGCGCGCGGGCGCCGATGCAGCCGCGCCGGACGGCGGCGGCGTGGGCTTGGCAAGAACCGCCGTTTCCACCGGGTTTGCCGGCACCGGGGCGGCAGGCGCAGGTGCCGGCTGACGGAATTCCGGCGTAAACCGGCTGCCGTCGTCGCTGCCTCTCTTACCAAACATGATCGACTACCAATTTCGCCACGGAAACATCATTTCTTGTTGCGCGAGAACTTGCCGAGAAGATTGCCAAGGCCCGCTTTCTTTCTCGCTTTGATTTCGCTGCGCCCGGTCAGCACATGCGCAATCTCGTTGACCATGGCGACGACCGGATTCTTGGCATCCATCTCGCCGAGCATGCGCCCATTGTTGGCGGCGTTTCCGAACAGCAGAGGCTCGAAAGGAATGACCGACATTGGCGAGATGCCGAGCGAGTCGGCGAAATCGGACGACGCGATCTCCGGACGCTTCGGCACACCGGTCTGATTGATGATCAGCTTCGGCGGCGGATCGTTCGGGCGAAGCCTTTTGAACATGTCGACCAGGTTCTTGGTGTTGCGCAGATTGGCCAGTTCGGGCGTCGCCGTGATGACGATTTCGTCGGCCTTGGTCAGCGTGTTCTTGGTCCAGCCCGTCCAGATATGCGGGACATCGAGCACCAGAAGCGGCACGCTGCGCTGGGCGATGTCGACAAGCTGCGTGAAGGCGTCGGGATCGAAATCGTAGACGCGGTCGAGCGTTGAAGGCGCTGCAAGCAGCGACAGGTGCTCGGCGCATTGCGCAAGCAGCCGGTCGAGATAGACCTCGTCGATACGTTCCGGTGAAAAGACCGCCTCGGCAATGCCCTGGGCCGGATCCTGATCGAAATTGATGTTGGCGGTACCGAAAGCAAGATCGAGATCGGCGACGAGCACTTCCGACTTGAACAGGGACGACATCGCCCAGGCCACATTGTGGGCGATGGTCGAGGAGCCGACGCCGCCCTTGGCGCCGATGAAGGCGATCGAGCGGCCGATCGGCTCGGCTTCCGGATCGACGAAGATCGACGATATCACGCTGACGATATCGGCCATCGACACCGGCGCGATGACATATTCCGAAATGCCGGAACGGATAAGCTCGCGGTAGAGGCCGACATCGTTGTAGTGGCCGATGACGACGACCTTCGAGGTCGGATCGCAATATTCGGAGAGCTGCGTGAGTTGTTCCAGCAGCTGCTTCGGCTCGCTGCGTGATTCCAGCAGGATCAGGTTCGGCGTCGGCGCCGATTGGTAGAATTCTATGGCGGTCGGGATGCCCCCCATATGGACCTTCAGATGGGCCTTGGCCATGCGGCGGTCCTCGCCGGCGCGCTCGACCGGATTGGCAACACCATCGGTCTCGCAAAATGCCTGGATCGAGATGCGCGGGATCGGCCGCAAGGCCTGCATCGCGGCGATATCCTGCTGCGAGGTTTCGCCGCTGTCCAAAGAGGTTTCGTAGGCCAGATTGCTCATGTCCGCTGCTCCAAACCGCGATCGGTCAGTAGTCGACTTCTGTTTCCGGAGTTGGCGAAAAGAATGGGACGTTTCGATATCCATCAATGACGATCCCACGCCTCTCGGCATCGATGGGCGTCTGCTTGCGCGGCCCGAGCAGATCGGCCGGATTGGACATCTGGGCGGCAAGATTGTTCTGATACGAGCAGCCGAAATCGGCATAGTGCTTGTTTTCCGACGTCTGCAGCAGGTCTTCGGGCCAGCGCCCGCATTTGTCGGTCTGGGCCTTTACCGAGACATAAGCGACGCGGATCGGCGCGGACGCCTCGGCCGAAACCGACTGATAGGTGGTCATGACGATCCGGTTGCGGCTGATGCCGCTGGCAATCGCCAGCCTGGCGAAATCGCGGCCGGCAGCGGTGGCGGCGATTTCGTTGGCCGAGCCGCTCGGGATCGCTATGGTCAGGGTGGGAGCGGCGCTCTTGTCATAGCCGTCGAGGAAGCCCAGCAGCGTATCCCGCTGAGAGCGGGTCATGCCGCGATCGCCGGCGCCGACCGGGAGGTCGATCTTCTCGTTCTTCTCCGCGATCACGATCGGATGGTTGGTGCGATAATCGTCCGGAACAGCGCCGACCGTGATGCTGTCGCGCCTGAGGTCGGCGCAGCCGGCCAGCAATGCCGCGACCGCCAGGACCGGGATGGCTGGCCGATAGACTCGCAAATAGCCGGACCACACCGCCGCGGTGATCGTCCGTGCCTTCGATGCTGACTGAGACATATCCCGCTTCCCCGCTTACTTGTAGATGAAGCCGACAACGCCGTGATAGCGGCCGTTGGGCCTGTCGGTCTGCATGGTGCCGTAGACGCGGTTGACGCGGCCAAGGAACATGGCGGCGCCATCGCTGGCGGCGTTGAAATTGTCGTCCGGCTTGGCGAGATCGTTGCGCGCCACCGGCTTTACTAGATAGGGCGTGATGATGATGACGAGCTCGGTCTCGTTGCGGACAAAATCCCTGCTGCGGAAGAGCGTGCCGAGCACCGGTATCTTGGTCAGGCCAGGCAATCCCGATACCCCCTGACGAACGTCATCGCGAACGAGACCGGCGATCATCATCGAACCGCCAGAAGGCAGTTCAACGGTGGTGTCCGCGAGGCGTTTGCGGATTGACATCAAAGTGAGACCGGGCAGGTCGCCGCCCCCTTCGAGCGTTGTTGCGCCCTCCGACGTGGGTTCCGAAACCGACGTCCTCACCTTGAGACTGATGCGGCCCGCCGAGAGCACCACCGGCTGGAATTCAAGCCCAATGCCATATTCGAGCTTTTCGTTGGTGTACGTAACCTGGCCCGTTTGGTTGTCGTTTGAAACGTTGTTCGTTCGGGCTGTGATAAGATTGAATTCACCGCCGACCTTGAACGTTGCCTTCTCGCCCGAAACGGCAGTGAGGGTCGGTTCGGCAAGCGTCTTCATGACGCCGCTTTGTTCCATCGCGTTGATATAGGCCTGAAGTCCATTTCCCAGCCCGTCGCCCAGTCTCAAGACTGAATTCGCCGAAATTGGCTTGCCCAATCCGTAATTGGGCGAACTTAGCGCGCCGTAGCTGATGCCATTCGCGCTGCCGCTGCCGATCATGTTGACGCCGAGCTGCTTCATCACCGAGCGGCTGACTTCGGCGACCGTCACCTTAAGCGTGACCTGGTCGTCGCCGATGATCTGCAGCAGGTTGACGATCTGGCTGACGCGGCGCTCGGCATCCGGATTGTCGATGGCGACGCCAGCGTCGGCCGAGCCGCCGGCAGCGGTCTGCGAATACTGGCCCGTGGTCGCTTCGCCGCCGGTCACGAATATGTTGGCCAAATCGGCGGCACGCTTGGCATCCAGCGGTGTGTCAACGGTCCCGGTCAGAACGACGTTGTCATTCAGCAACTCGACTTTGACCTGAGACGACGGGATGAAGCGCTTGATATAGTCTTCCAGTCCTGCCACGTCGCGTTCGACCGACAGATCCAGGCTGGCGATCTGTTCGCCATTGGGGCCGAAGACGAAGATGTTGGTCTCGCCAACCTGCTTTCCGAAAAGATAGATGCGCCTGGCGGTGCGCGTCACCGCGTCGGCGACCGCCGGGTTGGCGACGAGAATGTCATAGGCGTCGCTCGGCAGATCGATGACCACCGATTTGTTCAATCCGAGCTTGACGCGCTGGGTGGCGGTCGAAGCCGTCACCTCGGCATTCCTGCCCGCCGCATTCGCCTCGACGAGGCCATGCGTATTCGTTGCAAGCAGAAGGCCGATTACCGCCGCCAGGGTGACCGGTAGTTTGCCGTTTAGCCTCATTTCCTTGTCCCCACTTCGGAAACTTCGCCCGACTTGATCAATCGCACCGTTCCGCGCCGCCCATTGCCGGAAACAAGATAATCGGCCTCGCCCAGATTCTTCTCCTGGGTGTCGGTGATTGACCGCAGCGCCAAGGTCAGGCGATCCGCCATCTGCTGGGCGACGGTGATGATCTCCGCCTGTTGCGGCGTCAATTCCAGCGTGGCGGTCTGGCCGACCCTGGTCTTCTTGCCTTCCTCGTCTTCCTGGATGGTCTGGTCGATCGCCAGGACGCGGATGTTCTTGAGAATGGTTTCGGTCGTGAAGCCAGCGGGCGCGCCGTTGGTGGCATCGGCTCTGCGGGTCATGATAACGTCGACGAAGTCGTTGGGGAGAATGAAGCCGCCAGCCGACGTGTCGGCCGATATGGTTGTCGCGACAGCCCGCATACCGGAGGGCAGGATCGACGACATGAAGCTTTGCCCCTCGCCGACCAGCTTGGAGCGCCGCAGCGGCTCACCGGCATACATCGCCACACGGGCGACTGCGCCTTTCAACTTCTCCAGCGCTTCGGGCTCGGCGGCGCGCGTGATGAAATTCGCGTTGATCCCGTCAGCCGGCCAGGACTGCCAACTGATGTTGTTCTCGAGCTGGCTTCCCATCGTAACATCGCCGGACAGGACAAGGACGTCCTGTAGCGCGATCGCCGGCGCCTGGGGCCCGGACTCGACGATTTGCGGCGGAGGAGCCGCCACCATGTTTTTCGCAACATAGCCTGCGCCACCCGCCGCAGCCACCGCCACGCCTAGAATGATCAGTCGGGATGCTGGCATCTGTCCGAACCTCGCCCTTGGCAAACCACGTAGCCAAGCCGGACATTGCAGCGGCAATCGTCAAAACAAGGTTAATGTAATGCTTACGATCGTGATTAATTTAAGGTTTACATAAATTGGAGCGATCCGGCCTGGCAGGCGAAAAGGCGGCCAAGCCGCCTCTTGCACGGCACGAAGAAAGAGGCGGCCAAGCCGCCTCTTGCGAACACATCCTGGAAAAGAAGCTAGGCCGCCAGCCTTGCGAGAGCCCACGCCATCAATGGCGAAGCCGGAAAGGTGAGCAGCCCGCCAATGCCAAGCGCGATGCCATAGGGAACGCCGGTCTTCTCGTCCGCGAAGTGGCGCAAAAATGGGTTGTGGCTCGTAATGGCCGCGAGCGGCGATTTCCGATAGACGAGAATGGCAAGGGTCAGCAGGCCGCCGATGAATGTCGAGGCCACGAGATATTCAACGAGATGGATATTCAGGCCCATCCAGATGGCGGTGGCGGCCAACAATTTGGCGTCGCCGCCTCCCATGCCGCCGAGCGCAAACAGACCGAACGTCACGGCGAGAACGAGGCCGCCGGCGGCGAAATGCCAGCCATAGGTCGCCCAGTCCATGCCCGTCAACGGCGCGACCAGCGCAAAGACGACCACAAGCAGCACCGGCACGCGATTGGCGATCGTCATCGACAGCATGTCGGAGATCGCGGCGAAAAGCATGCAGAACGGGAAGACGACGAAGATCAAGGCTTCAAGCATCGGCGCGGCGCCCATGGTCAGCTGTGTCCGGTGTATCCGGGGTCAAACTATGCTGGCTCCAGCCTAGGCAAGTTGGATTAACGATTGATGAGGTCGCCAACTGAAAAACGACCGGCACAGCGAAAAAGGGCCGCCAATGAGGCGGCCCTTGCTCTGGAAGACGACGAGACGTCGTTAGTTGGTTTCGTTGAGCTTATCGGCGACGTTGGTGAACTTCGCGTTCAGCGCGTTGCCCAGCGAGCCGGCGCCGACCATGATGGCGAGCGCGATGAGAGCGGCGATCAGACCGTATTCGATAGCGGTCGCGCCGGATTCGTCCTTCACAAAACGTGCAATGAGATTAGACATCAGGAACTCCTACTCCACGTGTTACAGCAATTCCGTCAACTTCTCTTGGTGGTTGATCGGATGCTGCCAATCTATGGAGAAGCTCTTTCGATCGGCTTAATAAACAGCCTTACCGATTCCTTTCGCGCGTCCTGGGCATTGTGTGGTTAACCATCAGCTAAAGTAAGGCCAAGGCGCTGAAAAGCAGACCATGGGGCCCAAAGGACCGGGTTTCGGAATTTGAACCGGGCGATCCGGGCGAGCCATCGGATCACAAGGTTCTTCCCCGGCACCTTCGGGAGTTCCCATTCGCTTAACCGTTGGTTCACCAATCTCGTTCATATTCCGTTGAGCAGTTTGTCGCCGTGGAGCGCTTTAATGACCGGGCCGAGATCGTCATTTTCGATTGCCGCGTTTCTGGCGGCGGCGGCCTTTGTGGTGCCGGCCAAGGCCGGCGCGGGCATCGAGGTCACGATGAACCAGGCCAAGATCGTCAAACTGTCGCGCCCCGCGGACACCGTCGTCGTCGGCAATCCGGCGATCGCCGACGCTTCCGTGCAGGATGCATCGACGATCGTGCTGACAGGCAAGGGCTTCGGCGTCACCAATCTGGTTGTTCTCGATCAGGACGGCAGCCCGATCGTCGACGAGCAGATCACCGTCGTGCGGCAGGCCGCGTCGTCGGTGCGCATTTACCGACGCGCCGAAGTGCAGACCATGTCCTGCGCGCCATATTGCGAAAGCTCGTACAAAAGCGAAGCGGAGAAGACCTCCGAAGCCGAAATGAACGCCAATCGGTAGGCCAACGGACTATTCTTTTCTTCATCTCGCTGAGATGTCGCTTCGGTTATCGGCCGGTTAAAATCCTTCCGCAGAATTTATCGGCCATCCAAACTGGACCTCAATGCATTTCCGCTAATGATCCTCCCACACCGCGTCAGGATCGGCAGGAATAGAGTATGGGCAAAGCAGGGCGAACAGGTTTTTTCGGACGCTTCGTCCGCGACCGGCGCGGCAGCACGGCGCTGGAATTCGCGATCCTTGCCATTCCGTTCGCCCTACTGGTCTTCGCCATACTGGAGAGCTGCATTTCTTTTGCGGGCCAAGAGGTGATGGCCAACGCCACCGACGACGTCGCACGCCGGCTGCGGACGGGCCAGGAAAAGCAGGCCGACATGAACGAGGCCACGCTGAAGGCCATGATCTGCAGCCGGTTGGAGATCATGGTCGCCAAGGACTGTCCCGGATTGGAGGTGGATCTGCGCAAATACGATACCTTCGCCGCAGCCGCGGCCGCGGGCTTCAAGATCCAGGACCGCAAGATCGTGCTGACGGGCACGACTCCAACGACTTTTACGGTGTCCCCGGGCCCGGCTGAATCAATAAACATGCTGCGGGTTTTCTACAAATGGCCTGTCATGACCGATTTGATGGCCAGTTCGATGGCCAATCTGGAAGGCGGCAAGACGCTGCATTTCGCGTCGATTACCTGGCAGAACGAGCCGTTCGACAACTGAGAATTGCACCGTCGTGCGAGCAAAGAAGGACAAGGGCATGGTTCGTGCGGGGGCACATCTGGGCATCGCAGGCTTCGGTACGAGAGCAATCCGGTTTTGCTGCGACCGCCGCGGTATCGCGGCCGTCGAGTTTGCCTTGATCGTGCCTGTCCTGCTGATCATGTACTTCATGACCATGGAAGCATCGCAGGCCATCGAGACCAGCAAGAAGGTCAGCCGCATCGGCAGCATGGTGGCCGATCTCGTCACCCAGCAGCAGTCCGTCAACAAGGCCCAACTCGATGCGATCATGCAGATCGGCAATTCCACTCTTCAGCCCTATAACCGCTCGACCCCGAAAATCATCATCACCGCGATAGAGGTCACGAGTGATACGACGCCAAAGGTCCAGGTCGTCTGGTCGCGCAAGATGGTCAATGACGCCTTCAGCGCCGACGCGGCGAAGAACTCCATCACGGAGGTGCCGCCAGCGCTTAACGTCAAGGGCACTTTCCTCATTCGGGTCGAAAGCGAGCTTGACTATGAGCCGATCATCGCATGGACGGCCGAGAAGGCGAAGCCACTTGGATTGACCGCCGCCTTCGCCAACATAACTATGGGCGAAACCTACTTTCTCAGAGCCCGCAGAAGCCCGACGATCTCCTGCAGCGACTGCTGAAGCAACCGTTTGGGCAATATGCACTATCGTTGATGGTCGCTGCCTGACACCAAGCGCACGACGGCCGCGGCCATTGCGTAATCCCGCGGACGGGCAACGGTGAACCCGCCGGAATGTTTCGCTTCCAGAAGCTCGTAGATATCCGGCGATATCGATCTGAGGTTGGTGAGGAACACGGTGAGCCGCCGCTTGGCCTCGGGGTTGAGGTCGCTGCGAACCGCATGGGGCCCATACCGCAGCAGGCCGGACTTCCACACGACCTGAAGCGCCGTCTTCGAAAGTCCTGCCGCTTCCAGCCTGGCGACGGTGCCGCCCGCAATTTCCGGCCTGTCGTCGGCTGCTGACGGTATCCAGCCGAACAGGGCATCGGCCTCGCCATCGACCAGCATTGCTTCGGCCGCCGCAGCCGAACTGGCGTGTGTCAGAAACGGCGCGTCCTCGCCGACCTTGACGCCTTCAGCGGCCAATCCTGCAAGCGGCAGGAGCGAGCCGCCGACGCTGTCCGAGGGTGACATGACGATGCGGTGCCCTGCCATCGCCGCCAGATCGGGAACCTTGTCATCCCGCGTCAGCAGAACCGATCGGATGCCGAAGGCGCCGTCGGAATCGACCGGCGCCACGAGAGGTTCGACGCAGCCGCAGCGTTCCGACGCGGTGGCGTAGGCGGTCGCCGAATAGATCGCATATTCGATGCGGGCATCGGCCTGCGCCTCGATCAGCGCCGCATAGTCGCGGGCAACGACGAACTCCACTTTCATGCCAAGCGCCTTGGTGTAGGCGTCCGTCAACAGAGCCAGACCCGGAACGCTGTTGCCGGCGCCGGGTTCGGCGACGATGCCGATGCGAAACGTACCAATATCATCCCGCCAATCGGCGCGCGCCGGGCCGGGCCACGAAGCGCCAAGCAGCGCCAGGATGGCAGCGGAGGCCTTCAAGGCATGTTTCATGTGTTCCCCCGCCGGATTTCCATCGAGCCATGCCATTCGGCAATCGCTGTGTCTCAACTATCGCGCCATGCCGTTGCCGTTTGGTTTCCGAATTGCCAATGGCAGCGCGGCCCCCTATGTCTTGGCCAACAGACAGAGAATAATGAATTCCTGATAATGGCGCGCGCCTTCCTTTTCGTTCTCGATTCCTTCGGCATCGGCGGCGCAGCCGACGCCGAGCGCTATGGCGACGCCGGCGCCAATACGTTCGGCCACATCGCCATCGCCTGCGCGGAAGGCCGCGCGGATCGTGAAGGCTTGCGCAAGGGACCACTCGCCGTACCCAACATGTTCTCGCTCGGGCTTGCCCGTGCGGCCGAGACCGCGACCGGGCTGAAACTCGGCAACGGCGAGTTGTCGCAGGCGACGGCTTTTCATGGGGCGGCGGAGGAAGTCTCCAGCGGCAAGGACACGCCATCGGGCCATTGGGAAATCGCCGCCCTGCCGATCCGCTTCGACTGGGGCTATTTCCCGGACACGGTCCCTGCGTTTCCAGCCGAACTGACCGAAGCAATCATCCGGGAAGGAAAGGTGCCGGGCATTCTCGGCAATTGCCACGCCCCGGGCACCGAGATCATCGAGCGGTTCGGCGAGGAGCACATCCGCACCGGCAAGCCGATTTGCTACACCTCCGTCGATTCGGTGCTGCAGATCGCCGCCCATGAAACCCACTTCGGCCTGGAGCGGCTCTACGAATTCTGCAAGGTCGTGCGCAGGCTGGTCGATCCGCTGAACATCGGCCGTGTCATCGCACGGCCCTTCATCGGGGAAACCGCGGGCAGCTTCGAACGAACGCACAACCGCCGCGATTACGCCGTGCCGCCGCCGGAACCGACTTTGCTCGACCGGCTGACGGCGCGCGGCAGCCGGGTCATCGCGATCGGCAAGATCGGCGACATTTTCGCCCATCGCGGCATCTCGGAGGTGCGCAAGGCTGCCGGCAACATGGCGATGTTCGACAAGGCGCTAGGCGCGATGGACGATGCCGGCGACGGTGATCTCGTCTTTGCCAATTTCGTCGATTTCGACACCGAGTTCGGCCACCGACGCGACGTCGCCGGCTATGCGGCGGCACTTGAGGCCTTCGACCGACGCCTGCCCGAAGCACTGGCCAAATTGAAGCAGGGCGACCTGCTCATCCTCACCGCGGACCATGGCAATGATCCGACATGGCACGGCACCGACCACACGCGCGAACGCATTCCGGTGATCGGCATCGGACCGGGGTTGAAGGGCGGCGATATCGGGCTGCGAACAACCTTCGCCGACATCGGTGAAACCGTCGCCGAGCATCTCGGGCTGGCGCGCGGCCGTCACGGTACCTCCTTCCATGCAACGATAGGCGCCCATGCCTGAGCTGCCGGAAGTCGAAACGGTCCGACGCGGCCTGCAGCCGGTGCTGGAAGGCGCACGCATCGCTGGCGTCGAGGCGCGCCGTGCAGACCTCAGATTTCCGTTTCCGGAGAGATTTTCGGAGCGGCTGACCGGCAAGACGATCACGGCGCTCGGCCGCCGGGCCAAATACCTGACGATGCATCTGGACGGCGGTCCGGTATTGATCTGCCATCTCGGCATGTCGGGTTCGTTCCGCATCGAAACGGCCGACAGCAGCGACCTGCCGGGCGTGTTCTATCACGAGCGTTCAAAAAGCGCCGCGCATGATCATGTCGTGTTCGATGTCGTCTCGCCGGAAGGCGGCCGATCGCGTGTGATCTTCAACGACCCGCGCCGATTTGGTTTCATGTTGTTTGCGGAAGGGGCGCCCGACACACATCCGATGCTGGCGGGGCTGGGTGTCGAGCCGACCGGTAACGCGCTGGACGGCGCGCTGCTCGCCTCGCTGCTGAAAGGCCGAAAGGCGCCACTGAAAGCAGCACTGCTCGACCAGCGGCTGATCGCCGGGCTCGGCAACATCTACGTATCGGAAGCGCTGTGGCGCGCCGGCCTGTCGCCGCTGCGCGAAGCAGGCACCATCGCCAAGGCCGGGAAGAAGGCTGGCGAGCAGGCTGAATGCCTCGCCGCGGCGATCCGTTCGGTTATTGCCGATGCGATCGCCGCCGGGGGATCGTCGCTGCGCGACTATATGCAGACCGATGGCTCACTGGGTTATTTCCAGCATTCGTTCGCGGTCTACGATCGGGAAGGCGAACCCTGCTCCAGGCCTGGTTGCGGCGGCCATATCGAGCGCATCGTGCAAAGCGGGCGCTCGACCTTCTATTGCCGGACCTGCCAGGGGTAAGCTAGGACCGATCGACATTCATCGATTGCCTGGAACGAGGAGGCGAAGCCATGGCCTATGAAACCATCATCGTGGAAACGCGCGGCAAGGTCGGGCTAATCACGCTGAACCGGCCGAAGGCGCTCAACGCGCTGAACTCCGAAGTTCTGAAGGAGGTGGTGGCGGCCGTGAACGTGTTCGGCGCGAACCCCGATATCGGCGCCATGGTCATCACCGGTTCCGAGAAGGCTTTTGCCGCTGGCGCCGACATCAAGGAAATGCAGGCGATCTCCTTTGTAGACGCTTATGTGCAGGACTTCTTCGTCGGTTGGGAGGAGCTCACGCGGACGCGAAAGCCCATCATCGCGGCGGTTGCCGGCTACGCGCTCGGGGGCGGCTGCGAACTGGCGATGATGTGCGATTTCATCATCGCCGCCGACAACGCCAAGTTCGGACAGCCCGAAATCACGCTTGGCGTCATGCCGGGCATGGGTGGATCGCAGCGTCTGACCCGCTTCGTCGGCAAGTCGAAGGCGATGGACATGTGCCTGACCGGACGGATGATGGATGCGGCCGAGGCCGAGCGTTGCGGCCTGGTGTCACGCGTCGTGCCTGCCGGCGAGTTGATCGAGGAAGCCCTGAAGGCGGCAGCCAAGATTGCTGATTTTTCGTTGCCGTCGGTGATGATGGCCAAGGAGGCCGTCAACCGGGCCTTTGAAACGACGCTGGCCGAAGGGTTGCGGTTCGAACGCCGCCTGTTTCACTCCCTGTTTGCGCTCGACGACCAGAAGGAAGGCATGGCGGCCTTTGCCGAAAAGCGGAAGCCGAATTTCACCAACCGCTAGGACCTCGGCATTGCCGGCCAAAAAGAGCGAAGCGGCGTTGACGCGCCGGAAAAGCTGAACTATAAGCCGCTCCAACCGAGGCGGCCGCGTGGCTGCCCGTTTGTTTTTTGCGCCCTGCGGCATCCCGCGGGCGCCCACCAGATCAGAAGAGAGGCATCATGGCCAACACCTCCTCGGCCAAAAAGGCAACGCGCAAGATCGCCCGCCGCGCGGCGATCAACAAGAACCGCCGCTCGCGCGTGCGGACCTATGTCCGTCAGGTCGAAGAGGCGCTCGCCTCAGGCGACAAGGCCGCCGCGCAGGCTGCCTTCAAAATAGCGGAGCCGGAACTGATGCGCGCCGCGACCAAGGGCGTGGTGCACAAGAATACGGCATCCCGCAAGGTGTCGCGACTCGCCCAGCGCCTTAAAGTGCTGTCGGCCTAATATACCTTTCCTAAACTTGTCTTCTTCAAGCCCGGCCGATCGCGCCGGGTTTTTTCGTTTGCCGGCAAGTACTTAAAAAGGAAAGCCCGCAAACGACACTGCGGGTGGATTTCAAAGTCCCAAATGCTTTGCCGGCATATACATGTCCGCTGATGTTCGAGTCCTCGAAACAGGCCTGCCTATAAAATATAGGCTGTCATAAATTATCCATTTATTTCAAATAGTTACAGGTGGTCGTCCACAGCTTGTTCACATCGCAGGCGGGGGATCGTGGACAATTGGCTGTCAAGGAAATTATTTCAGAAAATTTCGCGCGGTGCGGCCTTTTTCATATTCGCCGGAAAAGGGTTTGAATCACAATGGCTTTGTCAAAATGTGCGGTTGCAGCATAGCGTCCTGACCAGCCTGTGCTAACCAGATTCCTTAAAAATCCGTTAGTCGTGGCCTTGCCCTATCCACAACGATTTCGTTAATGTCTCTCCATCGAGAGGGACGGGCCATTGGCCCTTGAACCCAGCCTGAATCGGCCAGCTGAAAATGGCGGAATTCATGACGTGGATCATTTCCGCGCACGGGTTTGGTTTGTCTTTCGATGCGGTAGGGGACTGGCGTAACTGTACATGGCAGGTTAACGACGCGCCGGCGTTTTCGCCGGGTGGAATTGCTTTGCCCTGGCATGACCAAAGCGGGCTGACTCTTCAGAGGTCGGCGCCGGTCCCTTGACAACGAGACGACATCATTGCCGGCGGCGGTGATGATGTCGCAGCGAAGACACGGTCGCCGGAAACATGGATGCAGGAGGCGTATCCCCGGCGGAAATAAAGGTACAAAAGGACAAGGAACTCTATCATGCAGAGCGGCATCGAAAGGGAGCTTACGAGCGACCTCTCATTTCCTGGAACCTTGATCGGAGGGGACGACATGTCGGCTTCCAACGACGCGGAACAGAAGTTCGACCGGGTGAAGGCCCAGTTGAAGGCGCGTCTGGGAACCGAGGTCTATTCGAGCTGGTTCGGACGCATGAAGGTCGCCGAGGCTTCCCGGGGGATTGTCCGTATCTCCGTGCCCACCGCCTTCCTGCGCTCGTGGATCAACGGCCACTATCTCGACCTCATCGCCGAGCTGTGGAAACATGAGGATCCCGAAATCCTCAAGATTGAGATCGTCGTGCGCAACGCTACCCGCCCGGGGCGCAATGGCGTCGAGCCCGAAGCGGCGCCGGCGCGCAAGATGACAAGGCAGGCGCAGACGGCGCTGGCCGCCGGTACGGCAAGTCCAGGCAGGGTCGAGCGTGCACCGGCACCTCGCCCAGGCATGCCGACCGAGACCGAGTTCAGGCACAATGTGCTCGGTTCCCCGCTTGACCCGCGCTACACGTTCGGCTCCTTCATCGAGGGACCGTCGAACCGGGTGGCGTTCGCCGCCGCCAAGGCGGTGGCGGAATCGCAATCGAGCGCGGTGCGCTTCAACCCACTCTTTCTCCATGCGACGGTCGGGCTCGGCAAGACGCACCTTTTGCAGGCGATCGCAGCGGAATCGTTGAAGCAGAATCCGAAATCGCGCGTCGTCTATCTCACAGCCGAATATTTCATGTGGCGCTTCGCCACCGCGATCCGCGACAACAACGCGCTGACGCTGAAGGAACAGTTGCGCGATATCGATCTCCTCATCATCGATGACATGCAGTTCCTGCAGGGCAAATCGATCCAGCACGAATTCTGCCATCTTATCAATATGTTGCTCGACAGTGCCAAGCAGGTGGTGGTTGCCGCCGACCGGCCACCGTCGGAGTTGGAATCGCTGGAGCCGCGCGTCCGCTCACGCCTCAATGGCGGCGTCGCGCTCGAAATGTCGGCGCCGGATTTCGCCATGCGCATCGGCATGCTCAAGCTGCGTCTTGCCACCGCCAAGGCCGATGACGCCTCGCTCGACATTTCCGAGGAGATCCTCAACCATGTCGCCCGTACAGTGACCGGCAGCGGGCGCGAACTCGAAGGCGCGTTCAACCAGCTTCTGTTTCGCCAGTCCTTCGAACCGCAGATCACCATCGACCGTATCGACGAGATTCTCGGCCACATCTATCGTTCGGGCGAACCCAAGCGGGTGCGCATCGAGGACATCCAGCGCATCGTGGCGCGCCACTACAATGTGTCGAAGACCGAACTCTTGTCCAACCGGCGCACGCGCACCATCGTCAAGCCGCGTCAGGTCGCCATGTATCTTTCGAAAGTCCTGACGCCACGCTCCTTGCCGGAGATAGGCCGGCGTTTCGGCGGCCGCGATCATACGACGGTGCTGCATGCCGTGCGCAAGATCGAGGATCTCTCGGGCGTCGACAACACGCTGGCGCAGGAGCTCGAATTGCTGAGAAGACTGATCAACGATCAGGCTTGACCGCCCCGAAAAGTGAAAGCGCGCCGCGTTTGGATGCATCATGCGACGCGCTTGATATCTCTGTTTTCATGCATGTCGTCGTCGCAAAACCGCTGCGCACTTTTGCGCGACATGCATTTGTTTTCATGCATGTCGTCGTCGCAAAACCGCTGCGCACTTTTGCGCGACATGCATTGGCAGGCTTTATCCCCAGAAAGCCCCCGTAACCGGCCCGAACCGATCGCGCGGGCTTGCGTTTGCGGGGTTTTTCCTGTCAGTTTGTGCAGATTCTGAGCCTGTTCAGACCTTTCGCGGGGAGCCGCTTGCCGGAGACCCGTTCATTCATTCAAGCGAGCCTGTTTCGTCATGCGTGTTATCCTGGAACGGTCAAATCTCCTGAAGTCGCTCAATCACGTTCACCGCGTGGTCGAGCGCCGCAACACCATACCGATCCTGTCGAACGTGCTGTTGAGCGCCGAAGGCGCCACTCTCGAAATGAAGGCGACCGACCTCGATCTGGAGGTGACCGAAGCCACGCCCGCCAAGGTCGAGCGCGGTGGCGCGACGACGGTCCCGGCGCACCTGCTCTACGACATCGTGCGCAAGCTGGCCGATGGAGCGGAGGTCATGCTGAAGACCGACGAAGACGGCAACGCCATGACGGTGACCTCGGGCCGCTCGAGCTTCCGGCTCCAATGCCTGCCGCAGAGCGATTTCCCGGAGCTTTCGGCCGGGTCGTTTTCGCATATCTTCCGGCTGGATTCGGTGGCGCTGAGGGGACTGATCGAGAAGACCCAGTTCGCCATCTCGACCGAAGAGACGCGCTACTATCTCAACGGCATCTATCTGCACACGCATGAGGCCGGCGGCAAGCTGAAGCTGCGCTCGGTTGCGACCGATGGTCATCGCCTGGCGCGCGCCGAGATCGATGCGCCGGCCGGATCCGAAGGCATGCCGGGCATCATCATTCCGCGTAAAACGGTCAGCGAGCTGCAAAAGCTGGTCGACGACCCCGATGTCGCCGTCACCACCGAATTGTCCGACACCAAGATCCGCTTCACCATCGGCAGCGTGGTTTTGACGTCGAAGCTGATCGACGGCACCTTCCCGGACTATCAGCGGGTCATCCCGACAGGCAACGACAAGAAGCTGATCATCGATCGCCAGAGTTTCGCCGCCGCCGTCGACCGCGTCTCGACCATTTCTTCCGAACGCGGCCGAGCCGTGAAGCTTTCAATCGCCGAGGGGCAGGTCACGCTTGCGGTCAACAATCCGGATTCGGGCAGCGCCACCGAGGAGCTGGCCGCGGACTATTCATCCGATCCGATCGAGATCGGTTTCAACGCCAAATATCTGCTCGACGTCGCCGCCCAGTTGACCGGCACGGAGGCAAAATTCATGCTGGCGGACGCCGGTTCGCCGACGCTTATCCACGACATGGCCGACGAAACCGCACTCTATGTGCTGATGCCGATGCGGGTGTAGCCGCGCTGCGTCGGTGATCCGGCCGCGCCAGACGACAATGATTGCGGCAGCTTCTAATAGCGCGCCGCGTTCGACCGGCCCCATGCGACGCGCTTCAGATCCTTGTTTTATGCATGTCGTTATCGCAAAACCGCTCCACACCCTCGGGTCAGGCCCGTGGGCATGCTTTTGCGCGACATGCATTACAGGCGGATAGCGGTTGCCGGAACAAACCTATATAAGTAAGCTTACACTTACTAACTTCCGCAATTATGCCGCGCTGTCGATCGAACTTGCGCCCGGAGCCGTGGTGTTTTCCGGTGACAACGGCGCAGGCAAGACCAATCTCCTGGAAGCGATATCGCTGCTGACGCCGGGACGTGGCCTGCGCCGCGCCCCTTACGCCGATGTGGCTCGCGAGGGCGGCGATGGTGGCTTCGCGCTGCATGCCCGGCTCGACGGGCCGAATGGTCCGGTCGAGATCGGCACCGGGATTTCGGGCGGCGACAACGCAGGCGACGGCGGCCGGCGGGTGCGGATCAACGGCGCCGCAGCGCGCTCGGCCGACGACATGCTTGAATGGCTGCGCGTCGTCTGGCTGACGCCGGCGATGGATGGCCTGTTTCCAGGCCCGGCCGCCGACCGGCGGCGCTTCCTCGATCGCCTGGTGCTGGCGATCGATCCCGGTCATGGCCAGCGCGCGCTTGACTATGAAAAGGCGATGCGCGGCCGTAACCGACTGCTTACGGAGAATTCGCGCGACGGCGCCTGGTTCGATGCGATCGAGACGCAGATGGCCGAAACCGGCGTGGCGATTGCCGCGGCTCGTGCCGAATTGGTGCGCCTGCTCGCCGCCATGATCGACATGCTGCCAGGCGACAGTCCGTTTCCGCAAGCCGATATCGGCCTGTTCGGCGAACTGGAAGGCGAACTCGCCAACTCGCCAGCGGTCGATGTCGAGGAACGGTTTCGCCGCGCCCTTGCCGAAGGCCGCGATCGCGACCGCGCCGCCGGGCGCACGCTGGACGGTCCGCACCGTTCGGATCTCGTGGTGCGGCACCGGCCAAAGGCGATGCCGGCCGAACTCTGCTCGACCGGCGAACAGAAGGCGCTGCTTGTCGGCATCGTGCTGTCGCATGCAAGGCTGACCGGCGAGATGTCCGGCATGACGCCGATCCTGCTGCTCGACGAGATCGCAGCCCATCTCGACAGCGGCCGGCGCGCCGCGCTGTTTTCGATACTGGAAGAGCTGAACTGTCAGGCCTTCATGACGGGAACCGACGCGGCGCTGTTTTCCAGCCTCAAGGGACGGGCGCAGTTCCTGACGGTCGACCACGGCATGGTTGGGCCAACCATTTGACTCTATGCATGTCGTTATCCCAAAACCGCTACGCACTTTTGGGCGACATGCATTGACACCTGACAAGTTTTTTGCACCGCAGTAAGGTTTGCAGATGACCTCTCTGACCGACCAAGAACTCGAACGCTATGCCCGCCACATCGTGCTGCCCGAAATCGGCGGGCCCGGCCAGCAGAAATTGAAACGCGCGCGGGTTCTGGTCATCGGCGCCGGCGGGCTGGGTGCGCCAGTGCTCGAATATCTGGCGGCCGCCGGCGTCGGCACGCTCGGCATCGTCGACGACGACACCGTCTCGCTGTCAAACCTGCAAAGGCAGGTGATCCATGGCACCGATACGGTCGGCATGGCGAAAACCGGAAGCGCCAAGGCGGCGATTGCCCGTATCAACCCCCACGTCACCGTGGAAGAGCACAATCTCAGGCTGACGGCGGACAACGCCCCTGCCCTCGTCGCCCGCTATGATCTTGTCGTCGACGGCTCCGACAATTTCGAGACGCGTTATGCCGTGGCCGACGCCTGCGCGGCGGAAAAACGACCATTGGTGCACGCCGCCGTCGGCCGCTTCGACGGCTCGGTGACGGTGCTGAAGCCATTCGAGACCGGCACCGACGGCAGGCCGAATCCGAGCTATCGCGATCTTTTCCCCGAGGCGCCGCCGCCCGGACTGGTGCCGTCCTGCGCCGTCGCCGGCGTGCTCGGCGCGCTAACCGGTGTGATCGGCACATTGCAGGCAATGGAGGCGATCAAGCTGATCGCCGGTATCGGCGAGCCGCTCGTCGGCCGGCTGCTGCTCTATGATGCACTGGCCGCGCGCTTCGACACGATCCGCTACAAGAAGAACTAGACCATGGACCGCACCGCGTGTGTTTCAGTCACACAGCTTCCGGCCGATTGCGGTCGTTGGGACGAGGTGCTGGCGCTGATCATGCGTGCCTTTGCCACGATGGACGGCGTCATCGATCCGCCATCCTCGGCGCATCGCCTTACCGCGGAAGATCTCCGGGACAAAGCCGGGCGGGAAACAATCTTCGCGGCGCTGAAGGGCGGCAGAATCATTGGCTGTGTGTTCGTTCTGGAGCGGACTGAGGATTTCTATGTCGGAAAGTTCGCGGTCGACCCGGGCTTTCAGGGACAAGGTATCGGCAGGGGACTGATGCAGGCTGCCGAAGCTCTTGCCCGCAGCCGAGACAAGCGCGCGATCGAGTTGCAGACGCGGATCGAACTGACCGGTAATCACGCGGCCTTCACCCGCCTCGGCTTTCGCGAAACGGATCGGACGGCGCATGACGGCTATAGCCGAGCGACCTCGATCACCATGCGCAAGGTGCTTTCGTAAGCCTGCGCTGATCGCAGATGAGTAAGCGCTGCCAGCCGATCACGCCCGCAACGGCAGCACGCGGTCCGGCGGGCGGTGGCCGTCGAAAAAGGCGCGGATGTTGATGATGACCTTCTCGCCCATGTCGATGCGGCCCTCGAGCGTCGCCGAGCCCATGTGCGGCAAAAGCACGACCTTGCCCTTGGCGGCGAGCTTCAAGAGTTTCGGGTTCAGCGCCGGCTCGTGCTCGTAGACATCGAGGCCGGCACCGGCGATCTTGCCGTCCTGGATCAGCTTGACCAGCGATTCCTCGTCGATGATGTCGCCGCGCGCCGTGTTGACGATGTAAGCGGACGGTTGCATAAGCGCCAGCCGCCGCGCCGAAAGCAGGTGGAAGGTTGCCGGCGTCGATGGACAGTTGACCGAAATGATGTCCATGCGGGCAAGCATCTGGTCGAGGCTTTCCCAGTAGGTCGCCTCCAACTCGTCCTCGACGGCCGGCAGTACGCGATGACGGTTGTGGTAGTGGATCGAAAGACCGAAGGCCTTGGCCCGCCTGGCAACCGCGGTGCCGATGCGGCCCATGCCGACAATGCCGAGGCGTTTGCCCCAGATACGCCGGCCCAGCATCCAGGTCGGCGACCAGCCGGCCCATTTCTTGTCACCGGTCAGCACATTGGCGCCTTCCGCCAGCCGCCGCGGCACAGCCAGCATCAACGCCATCGTCATGTCGGCCGTATCCTCGGTCAGCACGTTGGGCGTGTTGGTGACGGTGATGCCCTTCTTGGCCGCCGCCGCCACGTCGATCTTGTCGACGCCATTGCCGAAATTGGCGATCAGCTTCAGATTCTCGCCAGCCTGGGCGATCAGCGCCGCGTCGATCCGATCGGTCACGGTCGGCACCAACACGTCGGCTTCCTTGACCGCCGCGACCAGCTCCGGCTGCGTCATCGGCCTGTCCTCGACATTCAACCGGGCGTCGAACAGCTCGCGCATGCGGGTCTCGACCGGGTCGGGCAGCTTGCGCGTTATGACCACGAGCGGCTTTTTTTTGCCTGCCATTGTTCCCTCGAATACCGATCCCGTTGAGACCTCTTTAACCAAGACCGGCGAAACTGCGAACCGATCACGGCGCCGGTCATCCATGTAACAAGCGGTGCCGCCGAAGACAAAGAAAAAGGGGCGCCGGGGCCGATGGGCGAGCGCCGAAAGGAACGAAAGTGTCTGGTTTCGCGTCGCTCCGCCTGACCATTTGCGCAGCATTTCTCGGCGCTCTGCTCTACGCCCCCGTTGCGGCGGCGCAAAGTGCGGCAGCGCCCGCACAGACGATCACGCTCGGGCCGAGCGGCTTGCCGCTGCCGCGCTTCGTCAGCCTGAAATCGGGCCGCGTCAACTCCCGCGTCGGACCAGGCGTCAACTACTCCGTCGACTGGATGTACATGAAGCCCGGCCTGCCGATGGAAATCATCCAGGAATTCGATACCTGGCGTCGCGTGCGCGACGCCGACGGCTCGGAGGGCTGGATCAACCAATCGCTGCTTTCGGGCCGCCGCACGGCGATCGTGGCGCCCTGGCAGCGCGGCAAGGGTGGCCGAATCAATCTTCTCGACGACCCGGACAAGGATGCCGGCGTCGTCGCCATCGTCGAGCCAGGCGTGATGGGAACTATCAAGTCCTGCGACGGCCAGTGGTGCGAGATGACCTTCGACGGCCACACCGGCTGGCTTGCCCAGTCGCTTGTCTGGGGCGCCTATCCGGGCGAACGGGTCAAGAACTGACGCTTCTTCCGAACCGAGGTTCGGGATCATGGTCTAGCGGCCGATGCGGCCGAGATGGGTATCCTGAAAACCGCTCGACAGCTTGAGGCCGTAACCCAGCGCGCGATCTACGGCGATGTGGATGATCCAGATCAGCGCGATCGCTGTCGCCATTGCGCTGCCGAAGACGTTTCCGGCAAGCACCAGCAACACCGGGACAATCAAGATGTGGAAGGCGTTGTAGGCAAAAGCGCCGACACGCGGCCCGGCGAGATAGGCCAGCATCGACAGGTCCGGCGCCAGGATGAGCAGGGCAAACAGCCACCAGGAAACGCCTGATATCGCATAGAAGAAAAGAGCCGCGACCGCGACGGCAACCCATTCGAGCCGAACTGCCAGATCGACAGGCTTCATCAAACGGTGCTCAATCGCAGCGTTTGGGGCGCAGCCTCACCACGATGTCGACATTGGCGATCTCCATGCCTTCCGGCGGCTCCGGCAGATTGGAGACAGTGACGGGACCGCTGGCGATGTCGAAGATCCTGTTTTCGCCTTCGATGTAGAAATGGTGGTGGTCGGAGGTGTTGGTGTCGAAATAGGTCTTCGACCCTTCGACGGCCAGGATGCGCAGAAGGCCAGCCTGGGTGAATTGGTGCAGGGCATTGTAGACGGTGGCCAGCGACACCGGCACGCCGGCCTCGATCGCCTCCTCGTGCAGTTCCTCCGCCGACAGATGGCGGTCGCCCTTGGCGAAAAGCAGATCGGCCAGCGCTATGCGCTGACGCGTCGGCCTCAGGCCGGCTTCGCGAACCCGCTTGTCCACAGCGACATTTTCCTTTCGGCAGCCCAGATCCATCTATTCGTCGAAGCTCACAGTTCCGCCCCAAGACGTGCCCAGAATGGCAAAAAACCAATATCGGCCGAAACTGGACACCTCCTGACATATATTCTGTCGGCCGAATACGATCAATAGAGCGACGTGCGTCCTACAAAAGTACGCTCTATCACTTTTTTAGCCTCGCATCGTGCTTTCCGGAATCGATTCCGATTTCCGGGCCGATCGACTCCGATGCGACCGCGCGCATTGACCCGGGCAGACGGGCAGGTTAAGCGCAGACGCCGGTTTCCGGCCCGAAACAGATTGTGTTAGGAAACCAACGACAAGGGCACCTACCGCCCGGGATGATTACGGGGACGATTGATGGCGGGTTCGAAATCCAGCTACGAATACGAGGAATTGCTTGCCTGCGCCCGCGGCGAGCTGTTCGGAGCAGGAAACGCCCAGCTCCCCTATCCGCCGATGCTGATGTTCGATCGCATCACCCAGATCAGCGAGACGGGCGGCGCCTTCGACAAGGGCTTCATCCGCGCCGAATTCGACATCAAGCCTGACCTGTGGTTCTTCGCTTGCCACTTCATCGGCAATCCGATCATGCCGGGGTGCCTCGGCCTCGATGCCATGTGGCAGCTGACGGGATTCTACCTCGGCTGGCTCGGCGAGCCGGGCAAGGGAATGGCGCTGTCGACCGGTGAGGTGAAGTTCAAGGGCATGGTCACGCCATCGGTCAAGAAGGTGGAGTATGGCGTGGACTTCAAGCGCGTGATGCGCGGGCGGCTGGTGCTTGGTATTGCCGATGGCTGGCTGAAAGCGGATGGCGAGCCCATATACGCGGCAACGGATCTCAAAGTGGGTCTGTCGAAGCAGTCGGCGGTCTCCTGACCGTCACCGGACACTCTGGAAGGAGCAGCCCATGAGACGGGTCGT
This sequence comes from Mesorhizobium sanjuanii, assembly GCF_002529485.1. Classification (NCBI taxonomy): domain Bacteria; kingdom Pseudomonadati; phylum Pseudomonadota; class Alphaproteobacteria; order Hyphomicrobiales; family Phyllobacteriaceae; genus Mesorhizobium; species Mesorhizobium sanjuanii. The sequence goes on along the minus strand of NZ_NWQG01000083.1, from coordinate 14,568 downwards.
AGTAACAGGCCTCGGCATCGTGTCGTCGATCGGCAACAATGCCAACGAGGTGCAGGCCTCGCTCCACGATGCCAAATCCGGCATCAGCTTCTCCGATTCCTTCGCAGAACACGGCTTCCGCTGCCAGGTCTGGGGAGCGCCGACGCTGGATCCCTCGGGCATGATCGATCGCCGCGCCATGCGTTTCCTGTCGCAAGGAGCCGCCTGGAACCATGTCGCCATGGACCAGGCGATCGCCGATGCCGGGCTTGGCGAGAACGACATCACCAATGAACGCACCGGCATCGTCATGGGGTCTGGCGGACCGTCGACCCGAACCATCGTCGAGGCCGCCGAAACCACCCTCAAGAACGGCAGCCCCAAGCGCATCGGCCCGTTCGCAGTGCCGAAGGCGATGTCGTCGACCGCTTCGGCGACGCTCGCCACCTGGTTCAAGATCCACGGCGTCAACTATTCGATCTCCTCGGCCTGCTCGACCTCGGCGCATTGCATCGGCAACGGCTACGAGCTGATCCAGTGGGGCAAGCAGGACATGGTCTTCGCCGGCGGCCATGAGGATCTCGACTGGACGATGTCGGACCTGTTCGACGCGATGGGCGCCATGTCGTCGAAATACAACGACAGGGCATCGGTCGCGTCCCGCGCCTACGATGTCGATCGCGATGGTTTCGTCATCGCCGGCGGCGCCGGCGTGCTGGTTCTGGAAGAGCTCGAACACGCCAAGGCGCGCGGCGCCAAGATCTATGCCGAGATCGTCGGCTATGGCGCGACCTCCGACGGCCACGACATGGTGGCGCCTTCAGGCGAAGGTGCGGTGCGCTGTATGCGGCAAGCGATCGCGACCGTCTCTTCGCCGATCGATTACATCAACACGCACGGCACCTCGACGCCGGTCGGCGATTCCAAGGAAATGGGCGCGATCCGCGAGGTGTTCGGCGAAAAGATGCCTTTCATCACCTCGACGAAATCGCTGACCGGCCATTCGCTGGGCGCGGCTGGCGTGCAGGAATCGATCTATTCGATCCTGATGATGCAAGGCGGCTTCATCGGCGAAAGCGCCCATATCGAAAACCTCGACCCTGAATTCGAGGGCATGCCGATCGTGCGAAAGCGCATCGATAACGCCAGTATCGACACTGTTTTGTCCAATTCGTTCGGTTTCGGTGGCACCAACGCAACGCTGGTTTTCCAGCGCTATTCCGCATAAGGGATCTCGCCGGCCATGGACGGATTGATGAAGGGCAAGCGCGGGCTTGTCATGGGTGTCGCCAACGACCACTCGATCGCCTGGGGCATCGCCAGGAAATTGTCCGAACATGGGGCGGAACTCGCTTTCACCTATCAGGGCGAAGCGTTCGGGCGGCGGGTCAAGCCGCTAGCCGACAGGCTTGGCGCATCCCTGGTGGTGCCTTGCGATGTCGAGGACAGCGCATCGGTCAGCGCCACCTTCGAGACTTTGGGCAAGGAATGGGGAGGGCTGGACTTCGTCGTCCATGCCATCGGCTTTTCCGACAAGAATGAGCTCAAGGGCCTTTACGCCGACACCAGCCGCGACAATTTCGTCCGCACCATGGTCATCTCCTGCTACTCCTTCACCGAGATCGCCCGCCACGCCGCCAGGCTGATGGGGGACAGCGGCTCGATGATCACGCTGACTTATGCGGGCTCCGTCCGCGTCATGCCGAATTACAACGTCATGGGCGTCGCCAAGGCCGGGTTGGAGGCCAGCGTTCGCTATCTCGCCAATGACTACGGCCCCCGCGGCATCAGGGTGAACGGCATATCGGCGGGACCGGTGCGGACACTGGCCGGCGCCGGCATTTCCGATGCACGCCATATGTTTTCCTACCAGCAGCGCAACTCGCCGCTGCGCCGCACCGTGACCATCGACGAGGTTGGCGGTTCGGCGCTCTATCTCTTGTCCGACCTGTCGTCTGGCGTCACCGGCGAAATCCACTACGTCGATTCCGGCTATCACATCGTTTCCATGCCGACACTCGACGAGTTGAAGCAGACCGACAACGGCAAGGACTAACGGGGCCAGTAAAATTATTAATATTCGCGGCAACTCATTTTAAGGAGATTTCCGCTAGAAGGTCCCGTTACTGGGGACTTTGTAATGGCTGCTGCCGGCAATCCGACTCGAACACCGATATTCCGATTGCTCACCATTGCCAGCTCGGGCATCGGCAGTTTCATCCTCGGGCTGTGGGGCCTCAGGTTCGGTTTCGGTGACAGCCTTGCCGGCATGCAGACCGGAACGATGATCGCTATCATCGCGGCACTTTGCGCGCTCGCTTCGGCGGGAGCAGCGTTGTCCTTCTTTGCCGGCGTCGATGAATCGGCGGACTATGTCTTCAAGGAAACCCATCTCGACAAGCTGACCGGCCTGCTGGCGCGCCCGGCAATGGTCGGCAGGATTGCCGACGCCGCATCCGCGACCATGAAAACCGGTGAACCGGTGTTTCTCATCGACATCGATATCGACCGTTTCAAGCAGATTAACGACGCGATCGGCTACAGCCAGGGCGACGAGCTGATCAGCGCCTTCACCAGCCGGTTGAAGGCATCCATGCCGGAGGGCGCGGTGATCGGGCGCATCGGCGCTGGCGAGTTCGCCGTGCTTATTACCGACCGGCAGATAGAGGGGTCGCTGGAAAGCGCCGTCGAAAAGCTCATCGAGAAGATGATGGAGCCCTACCAGCTCGGCTCCCACCTGCAATCGGTCAGCCTGTCGGTGGGCATCGTGGCCATGCCGAAGGATGGCGTCGATCCCGTGCTCGTCCTGCGCCGGTCCAATCTGGCGCTGCAGAATGCGCGCGCCAGCGGGGTAGGCAATTGGTCGGTCTTCCATTCCGACATGGGCCAGGTCGCGGATTATCGCCAGTGGATCGAATCGGAATTGCACATCGCCTTCGACCGCGGCGATTTCGATCTCCACTACCAGCCGCAACTCGACCTTCCGAGCGGCCGTATCGTCGGCTATGAGGCGCTGATCCGCTGGCGGCATCCCGAACGCGGCATGATCGCGCCCATGGAATTCATCCCGATCGCCGAGGAAACCGGCATGATCGGCCCGATCGGCGAATGGGTGCTGCGCAAGGCCTGCAGCGATGCCCGCCATCTGCCCGAGGACTGTTTTGTTGCCGTCAACATCTCGCCGGTCCAGTTCATGACCAAGGATTTCGTCGGCATCGTGCGCGATACGATGACGAGCACCGGCATCCGGCCGTCACGGCTGGAGCTGGAAGTCACCGAGACGGCGATGATGCAGGACCGCGACCGCGCCGCCACAATCCTGCGGCAGCTTGCCGAGATGGGCATCTCGGTCGCCGTCGACGATTTCGGCACCGGTTATTCCAATCTCAGCTATCTGATCGATTTCTCGTTCGGCAAGCTGAAGATCGACCGTTCCTTCGTCAGCCGCATCGACACCGATTCCAGCTCGGGTGCGGTGGTTTCGACCATTGTCGGACTCTCGCGGGCGCTCGGCGTCAGCATCATCGCCGAAGGCGTGGAGACCGAAAACCAGGCGACGCTGCTCAGGGCGGCCGGCTGCGAAGTGGTGCAAGGCTTTCTGTACGGACGGCCCGAGCCACTCAAGATCGAACTTGGCGAAGCGCTGGCGATCCATGATATCCGAGAACGACGCGTCGCCAACCTGCACTGAGCATCGTTCAGCGGCGTGCCGCGAATATCTTGAACATGCCGTCGCGGGCGATCTCGGCGTGGCTGGAGAAGGCGGCTGCCAGCACCGGCTCGTAGGGGAGTTGACGGTTCGCCACCATGAACAGCCGCCCGCCCGGCTTCAGCGCCTTCGCCGCCGCGCGGATCATGCCGGCGCCGATTTCTGGTTCGGCCGCCCGGCTGCGGTGGAAGGGCGGGTTCATGACGATGACGTCGTAGCGGCGCTCGACCGCTTCGCTCAGCAAATCAATCCAGAAGAAGCGTGGTTCAACGGTGCCTTTGCCGACATTGCCTTTCGCGGCTTCGAGCGAGGCGAAGTCTGCTTCATAGAGGTCGAGCCCTGATATGCCAGGCGAGCGCGCCGCCAGCTCGGCCGCCACATAGCCCCAGCCGGCGCAGAAATCGGCGATGTTGCCACGTAGGTCCACGGGCAGGTTCTCCACGAGCAATCTGGAACCATTGTCGACCTTGTCGAAAGAGAACATACCCGGCGCAGTGTGGAAACGGCCCTCTAACACAAGGTCCGGATTGCCAGCGCGAAGCGCTGCCGCGACCTCTGCAGCGGCCGTCCGGCGAAACCAGAAGGCGATGCCGTGATGTTTCGGCAGATGACCGTCGAGTGGCACAAACTCGTCGATGCGCTTGCGCAGGCTGGCAATGCCGTCCTCCTTGCCACCGGCAACCACGATCAATCCGTTTGATGCCACGCGCTCCAGCGCCTCGGCGATGCGCAATTCGTTTTGTCCCCGATGACGGCCGGCAAGGATCAGCGCCAGGTCAAATGCGCTGCCTTCGACTTGCGGAATGACGCTGAAACCTGAAGCCTGCAAGGCGCGAAAATGTGGCCGGAAACCCTGCACGAGATGGAGCGCTGCCTCAAAACCTTCGGGCAAACGAAAGCCGGGCTCCGCACCCAGAAAGAGCACGCGCTCTCCCTTTCGCGGCAAGGCAATCGCCTCGGCCTCGAACGGATGGAACAGCGTCTTCAGCGGCTCGACGGACATTCTTCGATCTCATGTCTTAAACGAAAACGGGCGCGACATGTGCCGCGCCCGTTTCAACTTCATTGTATGACAGTTCAGGCGGCGTTTTCTTCGCCTTCAGCCTTCTTGTCGCGAGCAATTTCCTTGCCGGTGGCCTGGTCGACGACCTTCATCGACAGGCGGACCTTGCCGCGCTCGTCGAAGCCCATCAGCTTGACCCAGACCTTGTCGCCTTCCTTGACGACATCCGAGGTCTTGGCGACGCGATCGTTGGCAAGCTGCGAGATGTGGACGAGGCCGTCACGCGGACCGAAGAAGTTGACGAAAGCGCCGAAATCGGCGGTCTTGACGACCGTGCCTTCGTAGATCTCGCCGACTTCCGGCTCGGCGACGATGGTGTGGATCCACTTCTTCGCCGCCTCGATTTCCTTGGCGTTGGACGAAGCGATCTTGACCGTGCCATCGTCCTCGATGTTGATCTTGGCGCCGGTCTTCTCGACGATCTCGCGGATGACCTTGCCGCCCGAGCCGATCACGTCGCGGATCTTGTCGGTCGGGATGTGCATGACCTCGATGCGCGGCGCGAACTCACCGAGTTCGGGGCGGGCGCCGGTCAGGGCATGAGCCATTTCGCCGAGGATATGCTGGCGGCCATCCTTGGCCTGGTCCAGCGCGATCTTCATGATCTCCTCGGTGATGCCCTCGATCTTGATGTCCATCTGCAGCGAGGTGATGCCGTTGGCGGTGCCAGCGACCTTGAAGTCCATGTCGCCGAGGTGATCTTCGTCACCCAGGATGTCTGACAGAACCGCGAAGCGCTCACCTTCCTTGATCAGGCCCATGGCGATACCGGCAACCGGCTTGGCCAGCGGCACACCGGCATCCATCAGCGCCAGCGAGGTGCCGCAGACGGTGGCCATCGACGACGAACCGTTGGATTCGGTGATCTCCGAGACGACGCGCAGCGTGTAGGGGAACTGGTCAGCGCTCGGCAGCATCGGACGAATGGCGCGCCAGGCGAGCTTGCCGTGGCCGATTTCGCGGCGGCCGGGCGAACCCATGCGGCCGGTCTCACCGACGGAATAGGGAGGGAAGTTGTAGTGAAGGAGGAACTTCTCCTTGTACATGCCGGTCAGCGAATCGACATACTGCTCGTCCTCGCCGGTGCCGAGGGTGGCAACGACCAGCGCCTGGGTTTCACCGCGGGTGAACAGCGCCGAACCGTGGGTGCGCGGCAGGACGCCGACTTCGGAGACGATCTTGCGAACCGTCTTCAGGTCGCGGCCGTCGATGCGCGAGCCGGTGTCGAGGATGTTCCAGCGCACGACCTTGGCCTGGAGCTCCTTGAACACGCTGCCGATCTGCTCGGAGGTGTACTTGACCTCTTCGCCTTCGGCCGGCGCGAACGCGGCCTTGACCTTCGCCTTGACGGCGTCGACGGCGGCATAGCGCTTCTGCTTGTCGGTGATCTTATAGGCGTCGCGGAGCTCATCGCCGACGATCTTCAGCATCTCGGCTTCGAGCGCCGAATAGTCCGGCGCGGTGAAATCGCGCGGGTCCTTGGCGGCGACTTCGGCCAGCTTGATGATCGCGTCGATCACCGGCTGGAAGCCCCTGTGGCCGAACATGACGGCGCCGAGCATCAAATCCTCGCCGAGTTCCTTGGCTTCGGACTCGACCATCAGCACGGCGTCGGCGGTGCCGGCGACGACGAGGTCAAGTTTGGATTCCTGCATCTCGTCGACATGCGGGTTGAGAACGTATTCGCCGTTGATGTAGCCGACGCGGGCGCCGCCGACAGGGCCCATGAAGGGCACGCCGGAAAGCGTCAGGGCCGCCGAAGTGGCGACGATCGACAGGATGTCAGGATCGTTCTCGAGGTCGTGCTGGACGACGGTGACGACGATCTGCGTGTCGTTCTTGTAGCCGTCGGCGAAAAGCGGGCGGATCGGGCGGTCGATCAGGCGGGAAACCAGCGTTTCCTTCTCGCTCGGACGGCCTTCGCGCTTGAAATAGCCGCCCGGGATCTTGCCGGCGGCATAGGTCTTTTCCTGGTAGTTGACGGTCAGCGGGAAGAAATCGAGGCCGGGCTTCGGCTCCTTCATCGAAACGACGGTGGCGAGAACCTTGGTTTCGCCGTAGGTGGCGAGTACTGCGCCGTCGGCCTGGCGAGCGATCTTGCCGGTTTCCAGGATGAGCGGGCGACCGCCCCATTCGATTTCCACTTTGTGGTGATTGAACATGTCTTGTCCTTACTATGCGGAAAGGGCCGCGCCGTTTCAGCGTGCGCGAATGCCCCTTTCCCTTGGCTTCCTTTCTCGGGCAGCCACGGGCAAGACAACGGGAAGCTCGGGTCAATCCGGCGCGGTGGCCGCACGAGCGTCCTGCAATCCTGCCCCATGACCGTCCATGGGCGGTTTCGAGTGGCCCTCTGCACGCTCGAAACCGGATCTGGCCAATCGATGCGACTGGCAGAATGCGCGACCGGCGGACTTTCCCAAGGAAAGCCCGCCGGCCAATTCGTCAACGGCGCAGACCGAGCTTCTCGATCAGCGTCTGATAGCGCGCGTCATCCTTGCGCTTGAGATAGTCAAGCAGGCTGCGGCGCTGAGAGACGAGAGCGAGCAGACCACGTCGGGAATGGTTATCCTTCTTGTGGTCCTTGAAATGGTCGGTCAGGTTCTTGATGCGCTCGGAAAGGATGGCCACCTGGACTTCCGGAGACCCGGTATCGCCCTTGGCGGTTGCGAATTCACCCATCAATTCCTTCTTGCGCTCGGCAGTAATCGACATCGTGTTTTTCCTTATCTGTTTGAGGAAACGGGTCGCCCTCAGCCGGGATGTCGTCCAGCAGGGGCCGGTGCAAGCAAGGCGTCAGCGCGCGATGCTGCGGCGCATATAGTGCAATTCCCCGGAAAACACCAGCCCAATTCACAAGCCGGCTTTCCCTTGGCTTTTGCGAGAGAAACGAAGACTTTCAAGCTGACGCTAAAGCCACTTCTTCCATTTGAAGAAGGCGACCAGAGAAACCGCGACAAGCAACATGAAGACGAGCGCAGCCGGATAACCATAGTGAGCTTTCAGCTCCGGCATGTTCCATGGTGAGGTTTCGGGGTCGAAATTCATGCCCCGCACACCAACGAGGAAGAGCCGTCACCCGGCAAAGACCCGCTTCGGCTTGAACATGCCTTGCTCGATGGCGCCGATGGCGACCAGCTTGCCGCGCGCGGTGGCGCAGGCTTCCTCGGCCTCAACCGGGGCGTCGCGGCCACGAATGATGACCGGATTGCCGAGGCGGATTTTTGTCGCCGCATCGTCGCTGATGGCAATCTGCGGCAGGCAGTCGAGCGCCGCCGATGTGTCGACCAGAAGCGCATCGATGGCCGTGAAGTCGACCGGCAGATCGGGAGCGTCGGATGCATCATCGGCGGTATCCGGTTCCTCATCGCCCCGTTCGCCGAAACGCGCTGCCTCCAGTTCGGCGATGGTGACGAAGTCTTCCTGCGTGAACGGCTCGACCTCGATCCGGCGCAGCTCTGCGATATGACCGAAACAGCCGAGGTCGCGGCCCATGTCGCGGGCCAGCGAGCGCACATAGGTGCCCTTGCCGCATTCGACCTCGAAAATGGTGTGGTCGGCGGCGTGCTCGACCAGGTCGAGACGGCCGATCTCGACCTCGCGCGCCGGAATGTCGACCGGCTCGCCGTCGCGGGCGAGATCGTAGGCGCGTTCGCCAGCGATCTTGATGGCCGAGAATTGCGGCGGCGTCTGCATGATAATGCCGGTGTATTTCGGCAGCAGTGCGCGAACATCGGCTTCCGCCGGCCGCTCATCGGAACTCTTCGTTACCGGACCTTCGAGGTCGTCAGTCGAACGCTCCTCGCCCCAGGCGACGATGAAGCGATAGATCTTGGCGCCATCCTGCACATAGGGGACGGTCTTGGTCGCCTCGCCGAGCGCGATCGGCAACATGCCGGAGGCGAGCGGGTCGAGCGTGCCGGCATGGCCGGCCTTTTCCGCCTGGAACAGCCATTTGATCTTGGAGACGGCTTCGGTCGAGCCCATGCCGACCGGCTTGTCCAGCACCAGCCAGCCGGAGATCGGCCGACCCTTTTTCTTGCCGCGACGCCCCACTATTTTTCGTCCTTGTCGTTGTCTGTGCCGAGATCATTGTCGCTGCCTAGGTCGCGCGCCACTTCCGGCGAGTGCAGCAATTCGTTGATCTTCTGGAAATTGTCGTAGCTGGTGTCGAGCCGAAAGCGGAATTCCGGCATGTACTTCATCTGCCGGAGCGCGCCGGAAACGCGGCCGCGCACGAATTTCGCATGCTTGTTGAGCGCCTCGACCACGGCGTCCGTATCCTTGACCCCGAGCGGCGAGACGAAGGCTGTGGCGATCTTCAGGTCAGGCGACATCCGCACTTCGGAAACCGAAACCACTGCGTTTTCAATCAGCGGATCGATGATCTCGCCGCGCTGCAAGGTTTCGGACAGCGCATGACGCACCTGCTCGCCGACGCGCAGCATGCGCTGGGACGGGCCTGATGTGGTTGAACGGGGCATTTTTCTTGTCCTGGAATCGTGAGGCTCGGGATGGGACCGCACCACATGTCTCATAGAGGCTGATCCATGGATCGGGCTCTATCTTTTTGTCTGACCATGATCTTATCCGAAAACCGGATTCCACTTTTCGGGATCATGGCTCTAGGCGGCGGCCTTTCGACCACCGCCCGGTCATTCGACAGTCCACAAACTCAGAGCGTCCTGGTCACCATCTCGACGCGGAAGCACTCGATGACGTCGCCGACGCGCATGTCCTCGTAATTCTGGAAGGCCATGCCGCATTCCTGGCCGCCCGGCACTTCCGAAACCTCGTCCTTGAAGCGCTTCAGGGTCTTCAGCGTGCCTTCGTGGATGACGACGTTGTCGCGGATCAGGCGCACGCCCGCACCACGCTCGACCTTGCCCTCGGTAACACGGCAGCCGGCGATCTTGCCGACCTTGGTGATGTCGAAGATCTCGAGGATCTCGGCATTGCCGATGAAGGTCTCGCGACGCTCCGGAGAGAGCAGGCCCGAAAGCGCTGCCTTCACGTCATCGACGAGATTGTAGATGATCGAGTAGTAGCGGATCTCGATGCCCGCCGCCGCGGCAGCTGCGCGCGCCTGTACATTGGCGCGGACATTGAAGCCGATAATCGCGGCCCCGGAGGTTTCCGCCAGCGACACATCGCTTTCGGTGATGCCGCCGGCGCCCGCATGGACGATGCGCGCCCGCACCTCGTCGGTGCCGAGCTTGTCGAGCGCGGCATTGATCGCCTCGATCGAACCCTGCACGTCGCCCTTGATGACCAGGGGGAATTCCTTCAGTCCGCTTGTCTGCAACTGCGACATCATCTGTTCGAGCGAGCCGCGCTGGCCGGCATGCTTGGCCACCGCCTTCTCGCGCGCCAGACGCTGGCGATATTCGGTGATCTCGCGGGCACGGGCCTCGTTGTTGACGACGGCGAAGCGGTCGCCGGCCAGCGGGGTTCCCTGCAGGCCGAGCACTTCCACCGGCATCGCAGGCGGCGCTTCCTTGACCTGCTCGCCGCGATCGTTGACCAGCGCGCGCACCCGGCCCCATTCGTTGCCGGCGACAAGGATGTCACCCGGCATCAGCGTGCCGGTCTGCACCAGCACGGTGGCGACGGGACCACGGCCCTTGTCGAGCTGGGCCTCGATGACAACGCCCTCGGCGGTACGATCCGGATTGGCCTTGAGGTCGAGGATTTCGGCCTGCAGGAGGATCGCTTCAAGCAGCTTGTCGAGATTGGTGCCCTTGGTCGCCGACACCTCGACGTCCAGCACTTCGCCGCCCATCGATTCGACGAAGACTTCATGGCGCAGCAGTTCCGAACGCACCTTCTGCGCATCGGCTTGCGGCTTGTCGATCTTGTTGATCGCCACGATGATCGGAACGCCGGCCGCCTTGGCGTGGCTGATCGATTCGATCGTCTGCGGCATCACGCTGTCGTCGGCCGCCACCACGAGGATGGCGATATCGGTGGCCTGGGCGCCACGGGCGCGCATCGCCGTGAAGGCGGCGTGGCCGGGCGTGTCGATGAAGGTGATCTTGTGACCGTTCTTCTCGACCTGATAGGCGCCGATGTGCTGGGTGATGCCGCCGGCCTCGCCGGACACGACATTGGCGTTGCGGATGGCGTCGAGCAACGAGGTCTTGCCGTGGTCGACATGGCCCATGATCGTCACCACCGGCGGACGCGGCTCGAGATCCTCGGGACGGTCGGCGATGTTGAACAGGCCTTCCTCGATGTCGGACTCGGCGACGCGGCGGACCGTATGGCCGAATTCGGTGGCGACCAGCTCGGCCGTGTCGGCGTCGATGACGTCACCCGGCTTCAGGATCTGGCCCTGCTTCATGAAGAACTTGACCACGTCGACGGCGCGCTCGGACATACGCTGCGCCAGTTCCTGGATGGTGATGGTTTCGGGCAGGATCACTTCGCGCATGACTTTCTCGCGCGGCTCGTTGTGCATCGCGCGCTTGAATTTCTCCTGACGCCGTCGCATCGAGGACAGCGAACGGGCGCGCGCATCCTCGTCGGACAGCGCCGAGTTCAACGTCAGCTTGCCACGGCGGCGATCTTCTTCGCCCTTGGTGGGCTTGGCCGGACGCGCCACTTCGGGCGTAACCAGACGGCGCACAGGAGCACCGGCGCCGGTGCGTTTCGGCTTGACGCCCTCTTCCTCGTCGGCGGTCGCCAGTTCGGCGGCCAACGGGGCGCGGCGGCGCGCCTCTTCTTCGGCCCGGCGACGGGACTCGGCCTCGGTCTGCAGCCGCGCCTCTTCCTCGGCCTGACGGCGCGCGGATTCCTCGCGCTCGCGCTTGCGGCGCTCTTCATCCTCGGCGCGGCGCTTGGCCTCTTCGATGGCGCGCTGGCGATCCTCGACGTCACGCACCTTCGACCCCTCCAGGGCCCGGCGGCGCGCTTCCATCTCATTGCGCGACAATTCGTTCAGCACCATGCCGCTGCGTTCGGCCTGCGGCGGAGGCGGAGGCGCCTTGGGCGCTTCCTGCACGACAGGTGCCGCCGCGACCGGCGGCTTCGGCGTGAAGACGGACACAGGAGCAGCGGCCGGCTCCGGCTTGTCGCCAGGCAGCGAGAACTTGCGCTTCTTGGTCTCGACGACGACCGACTTGGTGCGGCCGTGCGAGAAATTCTGGCGCACCGTGCCCTGTTCCATACCAGGGCGCTTCAGCGTCAAGGTCTTCTTCGGCGTAACACTCAATGTCTTGTCGTCGCCAGATTTCGTATCGCTCATTCCATATCCTCTGCGGCATCATCTTCGTCAGCAACGGCCGCAAGCATTGCCAGATCGTCCGGGGAACCGCCCCGATACCGGTCGAGCGCAACCATGCGCTTCTGGACCGCCCTGCCCGCGTCTCCCGCGAGAACGGCAGCATGTATCACATTTGTACCCCCCAATGCCAAGCTCAACTCGGCTTCGGAGAAAAGTTTGTAGGCAAGGATGGCGGGGCCACCAAGATGGACGGTTGCCCGCCGCGCCTGGCTGATCTTGCGAACCCCATCATCGGACGCCTCGGCTGCGTGGAGCACGAAAAGCGCCAGTCCGCCGCGCACCGCGCTCTCGACCTTGGTGGCGCCGAGCGCGATTGCGCCTGCCTTGCGAGCAAGGCCCAGCATACCCAAAGCGGATCTGGAAAGCAGCCCGTCAACCATGCCACCGAGTTCGGCCGGCACGGTCACTTGCGCCTTGAAGGCGCGGGCAAACAGGTTTTTCGCAGCCGCCTTGTCGATATGTAGGCGGTCGGCCGTCACCCAGCAACCACGGCCGGGCAGGTTTTTCTTGATGTCGGGAACGACGGCCGAATCCGGGCCGATCACGAAACGGATCAATTCATCCGGTTCGGCCTGTCTGCGCGTGACGATGCAGGTGCGATCGTTCATCTCGTCCAAGGGCGGGTTGTGTGCGATGCGGTTTCACCTCACGCACCAACGGCTTCGTCAGCCGGCGCTTCCTGGGTCGCAACCTCGTCCTCGGTGATCCAGCCAGCCTTGAGGCGAGCAGCCAGAACCATCTGCTCGGCATCGGCGCGCGACACACCGTGATTGGCAAGCACCCCAGGGAACACCTTCGTCTCGCCGTCCTTGCGTTCCTTCCATCCGGTCAGATCGTCGGCGGCATAGCCGGCGAAGTCCTCGATCGTCTTCACACCATCCTCGCCGAGCGTCACCATCATGGCGGTGGTGACGCCGGGGATCTCGCGCAGTTCGTCCTCGACGCCAAGGGCCTTGCGCTTCTCGTCGTGCTCGGCCTCGATCTTCTCCAGATATTCGCGGGCGCGGGTCTGGATTTCCGAAGCGGTGTCCTCATCGAAGCCGTCGATCGACGCGATCTCGTCGGCATCGACATAGGCTACTTCCTCGACGCTGGTGAAACCTTCGGAGGCGAGCACCTGGCCTACCATCTCATCGACGTCGAGGGCTTCCATGAACAGCGCCGAACGCTCGACGAATTCCTTCTGGCGACGTTCGCTCTCTTCCTGCTCGGTCAGGATGTCGATATCCCAGCCGGTGAGCTGCGAGGCAAGCCGCACGTTCTGGCCGCGGCGGCCGATTGCCAGCGAGAGCTGGTCGTCCGGCACCACGACCTCGATGCGCTCGGCATCCTCGTCGAGGACGACCTTGGCGACTTCCGCCGGCTGCAGCGCGTTGACGATGAAGGACGCGGCCGAAGGCGACCACGGAATGATATCGATCTTCTCGCCCTGCAATTCGCCGACCACCGCCTGGACGCGGGAACCGCGCATACCGACGCAGGCGCCGACCGGGTCGATCGATGAGTCACGCGAGATGACGGCGATCTTGGCGCGCGAACCCGGATCGCGGGCCACCGACTTGATCTCGATGATGCCGTCGTAGATCTCCGGCACTTCCATGGTGAACAACTTGGCCATGAACTGCGGATGGGTGCGCGACAGGAATATCTGCGGGCCGCGCTGCTCGCGGCGCACGTCATAGACATAGGCGCGGACGCGATCGCCATATTTGTAGTTCTCGCGCGGGATCAGCTCGTCGCGGCGGATGATCGCCTCGCCGCGGCCAAGATCGACGATGACGTTGCCGTATTCGACGCGCTTGACCGTGCCGTTGACGATCTCGCCGATGCGGTCCTTGTATTCGTCATACTGGCGGTCGCGCTCGGCCTCACGCACCTTCTGCACGATGACCTGCTTGGCCGACTGGGCGGCGATGCGGCCGAAATCCATCGGCGGCAGCTGTTCGGCGATGAAGTCGCCAAGCTGGGCGTCGGGGTTGCGCTCGCGCGCCGAGGAAATGGCGATCTGCGTGGCGTAGTCGTCGACCTTCTCGACCACTTCCATCAGCCGCTGCAGCTTCATCTCGCCGGTGTTGGCGTTGATGTCGGCGCGGATATTGGTCTCCTGGCCATAGCGCGAGCGCGCGGCCTTCTGGATCGCATCGGCCATGGCGGCGATGACGATCGACTTGTCGATCGACTTTTCACGCGCGACCGCGTCGGCGATCTGCAGCAGTTCAAGCCTGTTGGCGCTTACAACCATTTCTTTTCTCCCGAGCTTGTTGCCGAGCCTCTGTGCCCGGCGGCCCAATCACATTTCCTGTTCGGTTTCTTCCGCGGCGTCCGCTTCCGCGCCCCCTGGCGCGTCGTCTTCGGGTTCGCCGCGGCGCTTTTTTGCTTCCTTGCGCGCCCTGTTGTCCTTCGACAGGGCATCGCGGATGAGATCGTCAGTCAGCACCAGCCGCGCATCGGCAATCGCGTCGTAAGGCACGCGCACCGTCGGTTCCTCGCCATAGGCGGCCTTGTCGCGAGCGATCAGCACGTCGTCTTCACCGG